>JALTKC010000120.1 GCA_027076245.1 Gammaproteobacteria bacterium | reverse complement strand
ACAATAGGAGGTTCCTTTCAACGTCAGGTCGGGGAAAACAATACGATAAATCTGGACTTGAGCCGCACGGTGGTGTCATATCGTGGCAATGTACCTGCGGTGTATTCAGGCTATAGTACCAATAATGCCAGTTTATCTTATGGCTGGATATTGGCAGAACGATCACGGCTGGATGCAACAGCATCCCTGGTGCGATTTTCCAATGAGGCGGGAAGTTTTGAGTATGATCAAACTGTATACCAGCTATCTTATGGCTATTCTCTGAGTCAGTCTTCCAGCTTTCGTTTATCGGCAGGTAAGCGGGTATTGAAATCTACTTTACGTATCTGTACGTCATTTGATTTCCTTACCCGTAACTGTTTAAGTACTGAAGATGAGAATACAAAAGATAACGGCAATGTTATTAGTGCCAGCTTGAATAGTAGCTCGGAAGTTTCCCAATATGGTATTGATTTATCCCGGACTATTATTCCATCCAGTGTGAGTGGCGCCCAGGAACAGAGTCGTATCAATATTAATTATGAGCATACATTTAGCTCAAGAGTGTCCAGTGAGTTAAAAGCCAATGCAAGTAAAACACTTACTGTTGAAGGAGTGAGTAGTTCCCGTGACTCGGAAAGAAAAATGCTTACCCTGTCTTTAAAATACAAGTTAAATAAAGACATGAGGCTGAACTTCAGCTATCAGTATTTAAGTAGTCTGTATTACAGTGATGGAATTGATCGTGTATCAAATTCTATAACCGTTAATTTATACACAGTCTGGCCCAGACTGATGTCAACGTATTAAAAAATTGAAAAATTAAAATGGAACAACAAGAAAAAACACTACAAGATTATCTGGCCATATTAAGTCGCCGGAAGGTATCCATTATTATTACAATGATGAGTATCATCATTCTGGGTATTGTCGTGGCACTGGTATGGCCACCAACCTATCGCTCAACTGCTACTATTTTGATTAAGGAGCAGGATATACCGACAGAGCTGGTTCGCTCAACGGTTACATCCTATGCAGATCAGCGTATTCAAACCATTAGTCAGCGTGTTATGACGCGAAGTAATCTGATGCAGATTATTGAAAAATATAATTTGTATGAGAAAGAACGGAAAACCAGTACATCGGAAGAAGTGCTGGATGAAATGCGTGAAGATATTGCATTAGAGATGATTAGTGCAGATGTTGTGGATCCTAAAACGGGTCGGCCAGGCGTTGCAACCATCGCGTTTACCCTGTCCTATGAAGGCCGTTATCCGGAATCCACTCAAAAAGTAGCCGGTGAGCTAACCAGCCTGTTTCTGGCGGAAAACCTGAAAACAAGGAAAGAAAAGGCATCCGAGACCTATATGTTTCTAACGGATGAAACAAAAAAGCTGGAGAAAAAAATTGAGGAAATCGAAGGGAAGCTGGCAACATTTAAAGATAAATACGCCGACTCTTTACCGGAGATGTCCAGTATGAATCTCACACTGATGAGTCGTGTAGAAAATGAACTGATTCAGGTAGATGCTGATTTAAGGTCTAACCAGGAGCGAAAATTCTATCTGGAAAGCCAGCTGGCTCAGATTAATCCTTTAACCAATATGCGTTCAGCCACCGGTGTCAGTATTCTTG
>JALTKC010000119.1 GCA_027076245.1 Gammaproteobacteria bacterium | reverse complement strand
AATCAAGTATAGTTAAAGTGTAAGCAATCTTTTTGTAACGATTCGGTATCTTATTTTATCCACAGGTTGAAATATTTATGTATATTGAATGGTTGCTATCATAAAGGGAGATATAACAATGTTTCTTAAAAATAAAAGTAATGGTGATGTTGTAGAAGTGCTTGATATTGCGGGCTTAACCAATCCTTTACATACTCAGATTGCTGGCCGCTATCATGCTGGTGAGGAGCTGCAGGAGCCAGAAAACTTTAATAAAAGTGATCTGATTTTTCTGTCCGGTGAAAGTTTGCCTGCCTGCTGGGTAAAAGCCGATTAAATAAAAAATACCTTATCTGATGACATATCGGCAACTGTTGTCAGATAAGGCAAGTTATACCCGATTCAGGAAACTCATTTCTGTTTAAAGTCCTTGTTTTAATTTCTTTTTAGTCCAGTCTTTCCCTTTTTAACCAGAAAATTATTTTATTTAATGCTTTAACCGTATAATGCTATGCATTGCCAGCAAAATCAAAAGGGCATAACCAGGTATGCTAAACCCGCCACAATCCGGAACAATCTGGCGCGTCTGGACAATGTGTTTTTACTTGATTGTGATAGGATATGCCTGCAGATGTGGTTTTACACCCATATTAACCTATAACCTATAACCCAAAAAAACATGAAAAATGAAACAGCCATTGATGAACTGGTATTCTGGAAACGATTTATTGATGATAAAAAAGAACGGGGCGAACAAATACCCGAGCAGATGAATGAATTACTTAAAGCGGCAGAAGTTAAGGTGCTGTTTTATCTGCTTAATAAATTTCGGATTGAGAATAATGAGTTTTTTTCCGATTCTCAGTATTCTGTGCATTAATCCAATGTGTCAGGCTGATAAACTCATACAATAAATTTATAAATCCGCTTTACTGGTTCTTGGACTTTTTCCTGTCCAGCGTTTATAAGCTCTGGAAAATGAACTGACCTCCCCAAACCCCAGCATAAAGGTAATTTCTGTAACACTGAATTTACCTTCTGCAATGTATTTTTCTGCCAGATAACGACGGCTTTGTTCCAGCAACTCTTTAAAAGAGGTACCGGCTTCTTTTAATTTTCTCTGTAGTGTTCTGTGGCTGACAGACAATTCTTCAGCCACCATTTCACCAGTGACCAGTCCGGAAGGTAACTTCTGTGTAATAATATGTTGAACCTGCTGCGCCAGTGTTTCGTGGTTCAGTTCCTTTAAATACCGGATAATGATTTTATCGTTAATTTCAGCCAGTTTTTTATTACCGGCAGGCAGGGGGGTGTCAATAACACTGACAGGAAAAACCAGACTGTCAAAAGGCTGTTTAAAATTGACATTGCATTTGAAGTAGGCAAAATGTTCGCCGCTGCAGGCCGGTTCTTTATGGATAAAAGTTACCTTATGAGGATTAAGTTCTTCCACATAATTGATGCGGCATATATGCATTAAAATGGACAGGGCATTGTCTGAACGGGCACTATTAATACCCATTTCTTCATGCTGCAGTATCACGTGATAGTACTGTCCTTTCTCCTGCAGCACAATCTTACCGCTATTGCTCAGCATACCGATGTATCGGGACAGGCGTTCAAAGCCTTCTCTGAGGGTCAGGCTGTTTA
>JALTKC010000118.1 GCA_027076245.1 Gammaproteobacteria bacterium | reverse complement strand
GCCTTCATCCCCACACCCGTTGCAACGGTGCTTTCCGAAGTGATTTTAACGGGCTTATCTGTTTCAGCGTATTCCTTGTCAGGCCATACCGTTAATTCAGGTGTTTCCAGTCTGGAATAGTGGTTCTGGTCACTTTTCTGACGTTCAATATTAGTATGACCTTTTAATAAGACCCGGGTTCCATCCTCATTTATCCAGCCTCGGTCTGCAGTGACCAGTACGGGAGAACCTGTGTCGCGAAAAAAAGTAATCACCGGTAATATAATTTCTGAATCTTCATTATCAGGGTAGTGAAACAGCTGTTTGCCTTTTACCCTGCTTTTGGGCAGACCATTTTCACCAAAATTAATAATTGTGGTATGGTTAAAAAAGGAATCGGCCACCCGGTTTTTTGTGCTTTGTTCCGGAAACACAATTTTGGAACCCTGTTTGCTGCTATAATTTAAAACAGGCCAGGTCAGTATAATGGATAATACCGGAATGGCCAGCAATAGAAGCAGGAGTTTTTTGTCCATATTATTTAATCCTGGGACTAGAGATAGACTGAAAACTGTTCTTCAAGGGTACCCTGGGCTTCCATCAGCAGTTCGCAGACATCCCGTACTGCACCATGACCACCATTATGTTCTGTGATCCAGTGAGCCATGGCTTTAACTCGCTTATGGGCATCGGCAACGGCAATAGCCAGTCCAACCTGTTTCATTACCGGAATATCCACCAGATCATCGCCGACATAGGCAATTTGTTCCGGAGTTAAGGACAGCTGAGTGCATAGATCCTTAAATGCCTGTACTTTACTTAATTGCCCCTGAAAAACCAGATCAATATTCAGGTTTTTCATGCGATATTTGACCACATCGGAGGTGCGGGCTGTAATAACTGCCAGAGGAATGCCGGAACGCTGCAACATTTTAATGCCCAGTCCGTCTCTGGAATGAAAGGACTTGTATTCCAGTCCGTTATCACCAAAAAAAAGACCACCATCGGTCATAACGCCGTCCACATCACAGATCAGCAACTTAATGACTTTAGCTTTGGCAAAAATATCCTGCATAATGATTCCGTATTTTCCTTACTTATCTATGTTGCTCAGTGATCAGCCCGCGGATATTTGCGGTACGCTTTGCTGATATATAACAAACATATAGCCTATATAACACAATAATAAAATACCACCTTCCAGGCGATTAATTCTGCCTTTACCCTTAAAACCATAGGCAAATAAAAACAATAAGACACTGAGCAAAATCATCACCGGATAATCACGTTCCAGTACACTGGGCTCCAGTGCTATACTGCTGATAATTCCGGGAATACCCAGTACGCCAAGTAGATTAAACATATTGGAACCAATAATATTGCCCACTGCAATATCATGCTCATTTTTTAGAGCACTGGCAATGGACGCTGCCAGTTCCGGTAAGCTGGTGCCAATAGCGACAATGGTCAGACCGATAACCAGTTCACTGACATGAAATTCATGAGCGATATTAACCGCGCCCCAGACCAGCAGTCGGGAACTGAGCAACAGAATCAGCATGCCGGCGAACAGCCAGAAACTGGCCATAGCCGTACTCATGTCTTTGGGAATTTCTTCAGAAAATTCCTCTTCCAGGGGATCGGCAATACCGGCACTTTCAGCCCGACGTTTTTCCCGCAGGCCAATTAATGTAATAAATACCATCAGCGCAAACATACCCAGAATCAACAGGGTACCATCCACACGGCTGAGCTCTCCGTCCGCTAATAAAGCCCAGACGATGAGCATAATTACAAACATAATGGGATATTCACGTTTAAGAATTTTTGAATCGACCAGCAGGGGTGTAACCAGTGCCGTGGTACCCAGAACCAGGGCGATATTGGTAATATTAGAGCCAAGGGCATTACCAATGGCTAGATTAGGGGTGCCTTCATAAGCGGCGACTCCGGAAACAATCATTTCCGGTGCAGAGGTGCCGAAACCGACAATGGTCAGACCGATAATTAGAGGTGATACCCCAAAGTTAACCGCAATACCGGAAGCTCCGATTACAAAGCGGTCTGCACTCCAGATCAACAGTAGAAAGCCGGCCAGAACTGCGGCGGTACTAAGTAACATGTTTTTTCCTGTCCAATATTTATGGCTATCCAATAAAAAACCCCACCACCTGAATCAAACAGGTGGTGGGGTTGTATTTTAACAGCTTATTGAGCTGAGTTCCCTAATTTCTATGGTTTAACTATTCTTCAAAGTCTTCAATAATAACCTTGGGTGGTTCGCCGTCATAAATTCGGTTCTGACGCCATTGGTAGTAGGATTCACGAGTAAATATATAGGGATCCAGTGCCATTTGGTCTCTTATGTCTGTTGTTTTAAGTAGCTCTGAACGTTTATCAACCATATCAGCTGAGCCCAGTGCCAGGGTGGCAGATGTCGGACTGACCAGACTTAAAGGATGGGTGAAAAAGTCAACCACCAGTGATGGTGCATCACGAACGCTGCTTGGACCAAAGATCGGCAGCACAATATAAGGGCCTGAACCTACTCCCCAGTAGCCCAGGGTATCGGCAAAACTTTCCTGATGTTTAGGCATGCCCATTGGTGTGGCCATATCAATCAGTCCAAAAATACCGAACACGGTATTTACAGAAAAGCGCAGTATATCGGAGCTCATCTGTTCGCCTTTTAACTGCAGGCCATCGTTAATAATAATTACAACATCATCCAGATTACTGAAAAAATTGTGAGTACCGGTCTGTACGGGTGAGGGCAGTTTCTGATAACCTTTTGCCACAGGCTTGAGGATCATTCGGTCAAAGCCTTCGTTAAAATTGTAAATAGAGCGGTTGACCGATTCTATCGGATCGTTCACATCACCGTCCGGGGTTGTGGAAGCGCAACCGGTAGTAAAAATGACAGCGGTTAAAATAAGCAGTAAAAAAGCTGGTTTAAATGGTTGGATTAAGTTTTTCATATTTTCTTATTTAGTGGTTTAGTTTTGAAAAATATATCGATGATGCTTTATCTTAACTTTAAAGTGTTAACTTCAAATTTCTTTAAAATACCACCGCTTTCAAAATTCAGATCAATTCCCTGATGTTAAGTACGCATATAATAGCAAAATACCGGATTAAATAAACAAAGATAGGCTAAAGTTGTTGTAAAAAATCAACAAAATTAAAAAATATAAAAATAGATCAAATAAAACAATGGGTTATTGTGTGGCTAAAATCCTACAGAAAATCATTTAAATAAATTAATGCCCTCGGGTTTGGGTGGTTTTACAAAACCTGCATTGATAAGTGGTGATTAATTGTCCTTTTTTAACATCAAAATCTTCTTTATTAATGATTTCCCATTTATGAAAGCCGCTTTTACACAAAGTATTAGCCTTGTTTTTTTTCTTTAATTGCTGCTTTTTAAACTGGTCAAGTCGGGTTATATTGGACATCTGCAAACATTCCGGGAGTCATATTCTGTATGGCGGATCTTAACATTATTTTTGGACTATCAGGACTGGCGCATCCCTCCCTGATAAATAACTTTTACCCCGAAGATTTGCCGGAGGACTGGCGGCTGGATTACTACAGTAATGAATTTGATGCTCTGCTTTGTTCAGAGTCCGATAGCGAGCAGCTTAATGAGTTGCAGGAAGTCATTGAAGAAAAAAAATTTACCTGTCTTCTGGAGAAAAAAGCAGGATTGAACCTGGAACTGCCTGAACAGGTGGTAACCATTGAAATGACCCGTACTTTAAATTCAAATGACCAGGCTGACAACTTTCAATGGTTTAAAGTAATAACCGATCAGCAAGGCACAGGATTTTGTTTGATTAATAAGCTGCAGGACAATACCCCCCGAGCCATCAGGCAATTGATTGAAATAATTCGAAGCACTGCTTTACAGAAGAATTATAGTGTAGTTTATGTCATCTTTAATGATGACCATGCTTTAGAAAATTGCCGAAGTGCCATAGTTATTGAAGCAATGATGTAATAAGCGGCCGCTTTTTTCTTTTTTCCCTCTAAATTGGTACAATAGCCTCCCTTTTATTAACTCGTTTTAATGGACTCATGACATCCCAGGCTGCGCTGACCAATATCCGGGAAATACCCTATAACTATACGTCTTTCTCCGATCGTGAAATTATTATCCGTTTTCTGGGAGAAGAGGCCTGGGACGTACTCAATACCCTGCGCAGTCAACGGGTAACCGGCCGTTCGGCCCGAATGCTTTTTGAAGTTCTGGGTGACATCTGGGTGGTGTCCCGTAACCCGTTTATTGAAGACGATCTGATTGAAAATCCCAAACGCCGGGATGCCCTTCTGGAAGCCCTGAATCACCGTCTGACCCAGATCCGCCTGCGCTCTGACGGCAATAATGCGGTACTGGAACTGCTGGCCAGTGCTGAGAAAGCCGTACAGGCCTTCAAGGTCTGGCTTATTGAAAGTGAAATTAAGCGCCGCAAGGTATTTAAGCGCCTGTCCAAAGTCACCCGTAAGGACAATATCTGTTTTGATGGGCTGTCCAGAGTCAGCCATGTGACCGATGCCAGTGACTGGCGAGTAGAATTCCCTTTTGTAGTACTGACACCGGATACCGAACAGGAAGTTCTGACGCTGGTGCAGGTCTGTATTGAGCTGGGGCTGGCCATTATTCCCCGCGGCGGCGGTACCGGTTATACCGGCGGTGCCGTGCCCTTAACGGCTAACTCGGTTGTAATTAATACCGAGAAACTGGATAAACTGGGCAATGTGGTATTTCAGAATGTTGAAGCTAAACCGGGGCCGGACACAGAGGTACAGCTGCAAAATATAGCCACCATTGCTGCCGGAGCCGGTGTGGTCACCCGCCGGGTATCTGAACAGGCAGAAGCAGAGGGGCTGGTGTTTGCTGTGGATCCCACTTCTCAGGATGCCTCCTGTATCGGCGGTAATATTGCCATGAATGCCGGCGGTAAGAAGGCGGTGATGTGGGGAACCACCCTGGATAATTTATTATCCTGGAAAATGGTCACACCCGATGCCCGCTGGATGCTGATTGAACGTCTGGAACATAATCTGGGTAAAATTCATGAAGTGGCAACCGTGCGTTTTCGGATCACCCGCTATGCTGCTAATGGCAAGGATATTGACACTCAGGAAGTCCTTGAAATACCCGGCAGTGAGCTGCGTAAACAGGGGCTGGGCAAGGACGTAACCAACAAGTTTTTAGGTGGTCTGCCCGGGGTTCAGAAAGAAGGCTGTGACGGTATCATTACCTCAGCGGTCTTTGTTTTGCATAAAATGCCTCAACATATCCGTACCGTCTGTATGGAGTTTTTTGGTTCGGATATGAGCAACTCCGTACCGGCCATTGTCGAAACCATTGACTATATTAAAACCCGCCCCGATGTGGTGCTGGCCGGACTGGAACATCTGGACGAGCGTTATATCCGTGCCGTGGGCTATTCCACCAAATCCCCCCGGGCTGAGCTGCCGAAAATGGTGTTGCTGGCAGATATTGCTTCGGATAATGAAAATGCGGTGGCTGAAGCAGCCTCTAAAGTGGTGCAGCTGGCCAATGCCCGGGATGCGGAAGGTTTTATTGCCACCAGCCCGGAAGCCCGTAAATTTTTCTGGCTGGACAGAGCGCGAACCGCAGCCATTGCCTCGCATACCAATGCCTTTAAAATCAATGAAGATGTGGTGATCCCACTGGATCGTCTGGGTGAATACACACTGGGTATTGAACGTATTAATATTATCCAGTCGATTAAAAACAAACTGAACATTGTGGCCGCGGTGAATGACTATCTGCATACGGATCTCCAGATTACCAGCCAGAACCCTGAATTTGAAGGCTCTGAAGAAACTCAGACCATTATTGAAGACAAGAAACAAGCGGCTTTTAAGCTGATTGAAACGGTTCAGAGCCGCTGGAATACCCTGCTGGAACAACTGGATACGCCGGTGGCCGAGCTGGCCGATAAAATTAATGTACAGGATCTGAGCACAGACATTGCTGCACTGGACAATCCCAGCTGTTTTGACCTGCTGCAAAAGCGGATTTTACGGGTATCTTATCGCCGTGAAGTTGAGCGGCCGCTAAAGGAACTGTTCAGTGGGGTCAATTTGTCCGGGATTAATGAACAACTGGATAATATTCATGCCCGGATCCGTCCGGGGCGGTTATTTGTGGCTACCCACATGCATGCCGGAGACGGTAATGTGCATACCAATATTCCCGTACATTCCAATGATTATGAAATGCTGCATACAGCGGATAAAGTCGTTGAAGAAATAATGGCACTGGCGGAATCTCTGGGCGGGGTGATTTCCGGTGAGCACGGCATTGGCATTACCAAGCTGCAGTTTCTAAATGATGATGTGCTGGATGCCTTTAAAAATTACAAGGAACAGGTGGATCCGGACAATCATTTTAACCCCGGCAAACTCATGAAACACTCCGGGCTGGAAAACGCCTATACGCCGTCATTGCAGTTATTGCAGCAGGAAGCCCTGATCCTCGAAGCCAGTGAACTGGGGGCTTTAAATAACGAGATTAAGGACTGCCTGCGCTGCGGCAAGTGCAAGCCGGTGTGCAATACCCATATTCCCAGGGCCAACCTGCTCTATTCACCACGCAATAAAATTCTTGGCACCGGCCTGATTATGGAAGCTTTCCTCTATGAGGAGCAGACCCGGCGGGGCATATCCCTGCGTCACTTTGATGAAATGAATGATGTGGCCGATCACTGTACTGTCTGCCATAAATGCCTTAACCCCTGTCCGGTCAATATTGATTTTGGTAATGTGTCCATTCAGATGCGCACCATTTTGCGTAATCGTAAACAGAAGCGTTTTTCCCTGATGGGCAAGCTGGCTATGGCCTATCTGAATGTCACCGATCCTGCGACCATTAAAATCATGCGTAAAACCATGATTGAATGGTCCTATAAAGCCCAGCGTCTGGGGCATCAGGCGGCGCGTTATTTTGGCCTGCTGCCCAGAGGAAAACAGCCTCATGTTA
>JALTKC010000117.1 GCA_027076245.1 Gammaproteobacteria bacterium | reverse complement strand
AATGTTTATAGTAGAAGGGATCTCCTCCACCACTGAAAGTAATGGCTTTTACTCCCATATCAGAACAGTCATCAATGATTTCCATCATCTTGTCTCTGGGAATTGAATCTTTTGTCACCATATCCTGCCCCAGTTGCAGATCATCGGCTTTATAAGCACAATACCAGCAACTATGTGCACAGACATTGGTCGGTTTAATTCGCACATGAACGGGTGGCTGAATATCATCCGAATTCTGTTCAAGAGAGTCTAATTTTTCTTTATAATGAAAAATTTTAAATCTGGAATATTTTAGTTTCATTAGAATCCTTATTCAAAGAAAATAAACTCATAATCACCTGTGTAGCCAAACTGGCTGTAGAGCCAGAGCCACTCCTGTTCACTATAAAATGATTCACAGGTTAAAGCCCAGCACTGCAGATTAAAAAGTTCCTGTTCATTTCGGTAGCTCTCCAGCATAATATATTTTTTCCTGCCAACTCTTTCAATTTCTGCCAGAGCAACTTTTAAATCAAAAATTTCAAGATTATGCAAACATGCTAAAGATATAACCAGATCAAAATGGTTATCATCCCATGGATAGCGTTCCTGGGCTTTATGTATAAAAAGATGGTCTTTGACTGTTTCTTTAGCATCATTAAGTGCATATTCAGAAATATCAAAACCGCTCACCTTCAGATCAGGCAAAAGTAATTTAAGCTCATGCAATAAAAAAGCTTTTCCACAACCAACATCCAGGATCTTTGATTGATTGGTCAGACCATATAAATCAATTAACTGTTCAGCGACCGGTTTCCAACGCCCTGGTATATAACGGTACCCCCCATAGCCAAAACGGCGATCGCCATCCCAGTAATCAAAAGCATATTGTTTTGCTTTTAACATACACTGAACTTTATCATCCACCATTCTGGCCAGATAGTCCCGCGGTGTACTCGTATGCAGCGAAGTAACAAGATTGATTTTTTTACCCATTGTCCCCTTCCTGACTTAAACCAGTATAATCGGAACGTAAAGACTGTGCTATTTGCTGTGCATTTAAGCCATAGCGCTCCCGGGCTTCCTGCTGACTGCTGACATTTGAAATAAACTCATCCGGCGTTGAAAAACGGATCAAGCGGGTATTGAGTTGATGTGAATCAACCAGCCATTCCGCTACGGCACTGCCGAATCCACCTATGTGATTATGTTCTTCCAGGGTCGCAATTAAAGGAAAACGGGTAACCACATCGGTTAGCCTGTTTTGATCCAGAGGCTTTACTGTATGCATACTGACCACCTGTACACTTAAGCCTGACTGTTCCAGAATATCAGCCGTTTCTATGGCCACAGCAACCATATTCCCCGTAGCAAGCAGACAGATGTCATGCCCGGATCTGACTTTAATGGATTCGCCAATTTTAAAAGGTACTGCTGAGGAATGTATATCCGGCTCATTCTTTTTTCCTATTCGTAAATAAACAGGACTGTCCAGTTTTACAGCCTGTTCCAGTGCCAGACGCACTTCATTTCTGTCTGCCGCACAGATTACCGTCATGTTCGGCATAGCACGCATAATGGCAATGTCTTCACAGGAATGATGGGTTGCACCCAGTTCAGCATAAGACAGGCCGGAACCTGTCCCGACCAGCACAACG
>JALTKC010000116.1 GCA_027076245.1 Gammaproteobacteria bacterium | reverse complement strand
AGCCGTGGATATTGCCCCAAAGGCAATACTGACACCAGCCAGCAACGAGACAACGCTCTTGCTTACTTTTTTCATGTTTTGCACCCTTTTTTCTTGTTTAAAAATGTTCTTACTTATGCACATCTTGTGTAAGAATATGACATATACTAGCACACCATTCGTTATATACAACGTTATATTAAGTCATATAAAACAACAGGTGTGGCATATGACACACTTTTGCATAGAAGGGAATATAAAGTTATATCCTTTATATAACATTGATCTAAATCAAACGACCTGTTCTGTTACCAAAAGAAACGTTTTTTGTTTAAAAAATAATCAGTATTTAAGCCCAATATTACTCAGTTATGACTTAATGCCGATTTCCACTACTATTCTTTTGGGTTTATAATTCCCGGAATGATTAAAATGATTAATATGTTAATGCATTCTCTGGAACAGGCCTTACAGAAGGTAATGGATACCGACTTCCAGGCCTATCGTTACCTGACCATTGAAACCAGACTGGATGATCGTTTTCCTGTTTCACCTGTGGAGGCTCTGGAGCATTTTTTTGTAAATAAACCCGATGCTCAAACCTGCCTTCTGGGACTGGGAGAACTAACGACCATTAACACGTCCGGCAGTCGACGTCTGGAAAGCTTAAAAAAGCAGTTTAAACAATTACTACAGGACTGGCATTTTCCAGCCGCCACTGCACCCATTGCCTTTATCGCTTTTGCCTTTGACGAAAACGATCCCATGAACGGTGACTGGCAAAATTTACCCAATACCCTGCTGCAGTTCCCTCGCATCCTGATAAAAACCACACCTGCCGGAAAATTTCTACAGTTTAATATAGACATTCATTCAGACGGACAGGAAAACCTGCTCAAAGATGAATTAAAGAGTTTAAAATCCTTATTAAACAGTTACCTGTCCTATCAGTTAACCGCTCAGACCAATACATCCTTATTCAAACCTGAAGCAGCCTCAAACAGCAATACGACTATAGGCAAAGCAGGTAACGGTAATAAACAGCAATGGCAAAAACTTAGCGAAGCGGCTCTGGAAGCCATTCAAAAGGGGCATTTTGAGAAACTGGTCACCAGTCGTCAGCAATGGGTTACTCTGGTTCGAGAGGTTTCTCTTGCAAAGCTGACAGACAAACTGAGCCGGTATTATCCTGCCTGTACGGTTTTATCATTTTTAAGCAAAGGCACTAAACTGGTCTGCGCCTCCCCGGAACGACTGATCCATCTACAGGACTCTGTTATTAAAAGCGAGGCTATTGGCGGAACCATTTTAAAAAGCCCGCAGCATGATCACAATCCTCCCCGCCTGTTACCGACTGATCAGGATAATCCGGAATACCACAAGCTGCTTAAAGAACACCGTTTTATTGCCCAGGATATCTACCAGCGCCTCGACCCACTCTGCCACAGTCTGAAAATGCCCTGCTCACCTTATTTAATGAAACTGCACAATATGTATCACCTGGAAACGCCCATAGAGGGGGTCTTACAGGAACCGTATGATATATTTGATACTATTAATGCTCTGCACCCTACTCCCGCCATTGCCGGTTTCCCGGCACTGCAGGCACAACAGTGGTTATTAGCCCATGAAGGCTATCAACGAGGCTGGTATTCCGGTGCTTT
>JALTKC010000115.1 GCA_027076245.1 Gammaproteobacteria bacterium | reverse complement strand
TGCACTTTAGAACAGCGCCTCTGGAAGAAAATATGCCGGTTATTATGGGGCTGATGGGTATTTTGCATAATAATTTTCTGGGTATTCATACTCAGGCTTTTATGGCTTATGACCATTATCTCAGCCTGTTTCCCAGCTATCTGCAGCAGCTGGATATGGAAAGCAATGGTAAGCATGTTAATCGTGATGGTGAAAGTGTGGATTACTGCACCGGGCCCATTGTCTGGGGGGAGCAGGGAATTAACGGCCAGCATGCTTTTTACCAGTTGCTGCATCAGGGCACCCGTCCCATTCCCTGTGATTTTATTATTGCCCTGGATTCCTATAACCCGGCCTGTGGCCACCACCCGGTACTGATGTCCAACTTTTTTGCTCAGTCCAGAGCGTTAATGATGGGTAAAACAGAAGCGGAAGTGCGCAGAGAGATGGAGCAGGAAGGTTTAACTGAAGAAGAAATTAAGGCTTTGCTGCCCCACCGGGTATTTGAAGGCAACCGTTCCAGTAATTCCATTATGTTTAAAGAGCTCAATCCTTTCACCCTGGGCGCTTTAATTGCATTATATGAGCATAAGGTTTTTGTACAGGGGGTGATCTGGCGTATTAATTCCTTTGACCAATGGGGTGTGCAGTTAGGTAAGCAACTGGCCAACCAGATCCAGTTTGATCTGGTCAATGACCAACCGGTGGTAAAGTATGACTCATCAACCAATGGTCTGGTTAATTATTATAAGCGTTACAGAAATATTGAAGGAAATAAGCTATTGAGCTGTAATAATGACTGGGGAATACTGCAGGAAATTATGGAAAAAGAATTTAAATAGCTTCTGGCGCTTCCCTTGTACCTTCTCCCAGTGGGAGAAGGTTAGCATGAGGGGAGCACAAATCAGTTAATAAAACCATCGCCAGAATCACTATCTTCATCTTCTTCAATCAGTTTGGCCCCGGAAACTGCCAGAAAGGCTTTTTCATAGGCGGATGGTGTAGAAAGCAATTTGCCGAACCCGTGTTTACCAAACATTTTCAGGTCACTGAAATAGACTGCGATACGAAAACGGGCATGCATGGCAATAATCTTATCTCCGTCCACCATAATTTCATAAGGCAGGAAGGCGGTTCTTTTCAGCGGCAGATAATCAATAATGTCCATGGTTTTACGAACATTCAGTTCTTCATTGCCGGAGTCTTCAGAGCTCATAGCCACACCAAATACCACCTGTTCCTTGCCGGGTATTTTAATCTGGTAAACTCTGGATATACCATTGTTTTTTTCTCTGAAACCCTTAATTAATGCTGTAATCGCCTCAACATGACTGCTGTATTCAGGCAGCTCATAAAAGGAATCAAAATCTTCCAGACCAAAACTGTATTTATAGCGTTTAAGCTTACGGGCAGTCAGACCATCTCCGCCAAAAAACTGTTCAAAGCCGAAAGCCTGAGTCATCTGATCCAGAATGGGCTGTAAGTCCACATCCTTCATTCGATAAGCATGCTGCATAAATACGGGGTTGGTATAGGCAATCTGTATCTGTTTGCCTACCTGAGTCAGGCTGATGCGCTGAGGTGCAGCAAAACCGCCGTATTCAGCCTCGGCAGACAGAGATTTCAGTTCATCGCTGGTAATAATAAAAATATGGGCGCCGTCATAAGGCGAATATTCAGCCACCAGAGCAAATGGAGACTCTGCAATCTGTTTTTTTACATTGGCTTTAACCTTGTCCATAGGCATTCCCGCTTCTATTTTGGCCAGGACAAAAGGCTTGAAGGTCTTTTTCTCTGCTGCCTGCAATGCAAAACTGTAAAACAGTATGAAAATACCCAATAGAATGGTGAGTGTTGGAAATGCTTTACGATTAAAAAACATAGAGGTTACTCCAGCCTGATTTTATTTTATTGTTATTGTAATTAAGACAGCTTTAATTACGCTTTTAGAGTAAATATTGCTGTCGGTGTTTTTGTATTCAGTATTCACACCTGTTTCCGTTTTCCAGTCTCTGGGCTTTGCATCCCTGAAATTTAAATAAAACAGAATGCAAATGTGTGAAAAATATCTTATTTATTATATAGTTTAATTTACCTAAAGATATAAAATATTCAAGGTATAATCAGTTCTTTTTAGCATTATTTACAGTTTTTAGCCTAAAACCTCTAAATTATTATCATATTGGTTATTTTGACATTGAATCATTCTAAACTTTAATTGCCTGCTGAGCTGGGAAGAAAAGGTTTAAACAGATATTCATGGACAGATAGACTGACTATTTTTTATAAGATAATTATAAGGCTTACCTTACATTATGGTTATGGTTAACAGGATTTAATATGCCCCATTTGTCAAAACAGCAACAAATTCTGGAACAGTTAATTACTTATCAGATCCGGCAGCAGTTAAATGAGGAGCAGGCCAGTGCACTGTATCATAAAATATCCAGATTCCTGCAGGAACCGGAAGCGACAGACTATACCCTGGAATGTATTGCTAACCGCATTATTAAAATGGGGGTAGATTATGAGGCCTATGTTTCGGCACTTATTTTTAAAAGCCTTCCTGATGAGTTTACCAAACGGGATCTGGTAAAACTGGAAGATGAAATCTATGCTTATATAGAAAAGGAAATATACGGTAAGGGGCTTGATAAGCGTTTAAGTAATAAACTGATTGAACTGGTGGCCAGGGATAAACCAGAACTCAGTTCGTCCATGGTAGAGAAAAAAGCCCTGGGCAACTGGGGCTGGCTTTTGCCTCATGCTTTGACCCAGTTATTAATTGACCGGATTATGGAGTTTATTGATCAGGCAAAAACTGAGGCAAACCGTAGTAACAGGAAAGGCCGCAAGATTCGTATAAAAAAAATGGACTAGGGACTGTTTATCATTTAGATGTAAAACTGGTGAATCACTACACAAGAGTATGGTATGACCAGAAAAAATATAAAAAAGCAGACCTATATTATTTACCTGGTGTCGGTCTTTATTCTTTGTTTCAGCCTGTGGCTCAGTCTGACGGTTAATGACTGGCAATGGTTTTCCCGCTCGGGTTCCCTGATTGTGGTTCTTGGTGTTTATCTTACTTCTTCACAGATCATCGAAAACAGCCGACGTCTGCGCCAACGTTATCGAAATGCTGCCAAAGCCGGAAATTTTCAACGCGACTGGGCCAGTGACAAACATGAACAGATTTTATCCCATTCCAGAAGTCATGAAGAAGAAACCTGGGTGATGGGTAAGTGTGGTTTTAATCTGCTGATTGCAGGTACCTTAATCTGGGGGTTTGGTGATTTGCTGCATTATTTGGTTAGGGGGTAGGTTTTAATTTTTAGGGTTTATGGGAGGGTGTCGGATTACTCTTATTTGTGGTGTTTTTTTTGCCTGTTTACTGCTTTTAACTCTCTTTTTTATGCCATTCTGCTATAATTTGTCGAAATTTTAATTCTCTTACCCTTATCAAAAAGAAGATTTGTATGATAAAAAAATGCCTGTTTCCTGCTGCCGGTTATGGCACCCGCTTTCTGCCGGCCACCAAGTCCATGCCCAAGGAAATGCTGCCTATAGTCAATAAGCCCTTAATTCAATACGGTGTAGAAGAAGCATTGGAAGCCGGGCTGTCCGATATGGCTATTGTTACCGGCCGTGGTAAGCGGGCTATGGAAGATCATTTTGATGTTAATTATGAACTGGAGCATCAGATAAAAGGCAGTGATAAGGAAACATACCTGGAAGGTATTCGCTATATTATGGACAACTGTACTTTTTCCTATACCCGCCAGGTGGAAATGAAAGGCTTGGGCCATGCGATTCTTACTGGGGAAACCCTGATTGGGGATGAACCTTTTGCGGTAGTACTGGCGGATGACCTCTGTCTGGTTGAATCCGATGTCGGCGTATTATCCCAGATGGTTAAGCTTTACAAGCAGTTTCGCTGCAGTATTGTGGCTATAGAAGAAGTGCCAATGGACGAGGTTCATAAATATGGTGTGATCAGCGGTGAAATGATTCGGGATGATATTTACCAGATCAACACCATGGTAGAAAAACCCTCCACAGAAGAAGCCCCCAGCAATCTGGCCATTATCGGCCGCTATATACTGACTCCCGATATTTTTGACATCTTACGCAATACCACCCCCGGTGTCGGCGGTGAAATCCAGATCACCGATGCCCTGATGCAACAGGCCAGCGAAGGCTGTGTACTGGGCTACAAGTTTAAGGGCCGCCGTTTTGACTGCGGTAGTGTGCATGGGTTTGTGGAGGCGACTAATCATTGTTTTAAGAGCCTGGAAGAGCAGCGTTAAGCGCTAAGTGTTAAGCGTTAAGGAAGAGCCAGAGCTTAAGCTTTTTCTTAACGCTTAACACTTAACACTTAACACTGCTCTTTCTGTGTCATTTCACACATCTATTCCGGGATAGAGGATGTTTTTCTCTAATATATTAGAATTTGATTATGGATAAACGTACTCTGTTTATGGCAATTCTTTCGGTGGTACTTATTGGAGTACTGCTGTCGCTGGCTTATTATAAAAACCAGCAGGCTCAATCTCAGCAGGTGCTGTTGCGGCTTACGGTGGATCAGAGTTGTGATCTGCAGAAATCCGACTGTTCACTTAAATGGGCAGAGGGGGAAATCACTCTGTCTATTACACCACGTCCTATTCCTCTTGTTAAACCCCTTCAAATTGCTGTGCAGTTAAAAAGCCGTCCTGAAGCTGAAACTAAACAGGTTCAGGGGGTTACAGTGGACTTTAAAGGGACTACCATGAATATGGGACCTAATAATGTCAAACTCATTGAATCTGCCCCTAATACCTGGACAGGATCGGGTATGTTGCCGGTCTGTATTAGAAACCAGATGGAATGGCAGGCAGATGTTTACCTGCAGACTGAGCAGGGAATTATTATTGCGCCTTTTATTTTTATCACCCGCAAGCATTATTAATAACTCTACAACAAGTAAGTGATACCATGAAAAAGCTGCTCCCTGTTCTTATTATTTTGTTATTACTGACCATCAGCTACGTTCTTCTTGTCTGGCAACCCGGTGGTGATTCTGCAATGTCCGGACAGAATAATCATACTTTGCCAGCGGGGGGTGATTTTACTCTGCAGTCTGTACAGGGCCCTGTCTCTTTAAAAGATTTCAGGGGTAAGGTGGTGCTGATTTATTTTGGTTATGCCATGTGCCCTGATATCTGTCCAACCAACCTGTCCATGATGGCCGGGGCGTTTGGCCAGCTAAGCAAAGAAGAGTTGCAGAGGGTGCAGGGGGTGTTTATCAGTGTTGATCCGAAGAGAGACAGTCCACAGCGTCTGGCGGAATATACCCAATATTTTCATCCAGCTATTATGGGCATTACAGGTAAACCTGAAGTCATTGCTGAACTGGCTAAACGTTATGGGATGGCGTATAAAAAAGTGGTTCTGGATTCTGTAACCAATTATGTCGTCGATCATTCTTCAGAAACCTATATTATTGATCCGCAGGGCAAACTGGTGGAACGCCTGCCCCATGGTACTTTACCTGAGCAAATACTGGCAGCCGTCAGAAAATACCTTTAATTTGAAAGGAAAAAACCATGAAACAACTCCCTTATATTATGCTTGCTTTATTCAGTTTGTTATTTTCCTCGTACCTGCAGGCAAATTCTCAGGCCAGCGATGATATTACTATTGTTGACCCTTATGTACGTGCAGTGCCTCCCGGACAGAAAATAAGTGCGGCATTTTTAGAGCTGGATAATGCTTCGGATACTATGCAGAATATTGTTTCAGCCAGCAGCCCGGCCGCTGAAGTAGTAGAGCTGCATACCCATATTCATGACAATGGTATGATGAAGATGCGCTGTATTAAAAAAATAGATATTCCGGCTAAAGGTAAAACCGTCTTAAAACCGGGTGGTCTACATATTATGTTAATTGATTTGAAAAATCACCTGAAACCAGGGGATGAAGTGTCCATAAGCCTGAAATTTTCTGATGGCAGTGAAAAAAACTTTAGTGCACCGGTTAGAAAAATTCAGATGCCCGGTATGATGAAAAAGATGCAGCATTAACAGCGGAACCGGTTGAACCAGTATTTTAATACAAGCCCAAACCCGTATTGGGGTATAATGAGGACAGTTTAATTCCAATACTACAGAGAGCCCGATTCAAAATGAAAGCTATTTTTCGCAAATTGTTTTTCCCAGTGCTTAATTATTTTGAATCGGGCACCGAAGCCTATATTTACAAAACCTCCCATCGCAGCATTCTTATTTTTATCGGTATTCTGTTTTCCGGGCTGGCTACGGCCGTGTTTTTTGTGGCACAGGGTAAAGATCTGGGCTATCTGCTTCCGGTGGTTATTTTCGGTCTGGTGGGGCTGGTCAGTCTGATTGTCGGTCTGTTTGGAAATGAACGGGCTGTAGCGAAAATCTGGGGTTCTCGCTAAATACGCTCTTATAATAGCTCTTACAATAAAAGTAAATGGTAGCGGTGGACGGACTCGAACCGTCACGCCCGAAGGCACGTGATTTTGAATCACGCGTGTCTACCAATTCCACCACACCGCCAAAATATTCTTAGAATTGGGATGCTCTATTATAGGCAAATTTACTGATCTGACAAGCCATTTCTATTAGGAATGCTTAACTCTCAAATCTTTGCTAAAATGCCCCGCTATGAAATTAGCTGATTTTAATTTTGAGCTTCCTGAAGAACTGATAGCCCAATATCCTCTCAAGGAAAGAACCGACAGCCGTTTGCTGTGTCTGAACGGGCAAACCAGAGAACTGCAGGACAGAACCTTTAAGGACTTACCTCAGTTATTAAATGCCGGTGATCTGCTGGTATTTAATAATACCCGGGTGATACCAGCTCGCTTATATGGCCAGAAAAGTACCGGCGGTAAAATTGAAGTGCTGGTGGAAAGAGTGCTGGATGAACGGTCTTTTCTCGCGCACATCCGTTCCAGCAAATCTCCTAAAGCCGGGGCGATACTCAGTCTGGGCGAGGATAAAGGTAAAGGTTTTCAGGTTGAAATGCTGGGGCGTGAAGGTGAGCTGTTTTTAC
>JALTKC010000114.1 GCA_027076245.1 Gammaproteobacteria bacterium | reverse complement strand
CAATACTACCTGTTGGCACAAAGCCCTGGGGAAGTGTATTTTTGGCTGAAGGCACCTTCATAACGGGAGCCGGTTTGCTCATAATAGCCGGGGCAACCTGGTGCATAGGTATATCTGGTTTTGCCAAGGCTTTTGCCGATGTGGAAACAGGAGTAACCGTTTTAAGCGGTTTTACTGTTAAAGCCGGGGCTGGTACAACGGGTGCAAAACCTCTGCTTTTGGGCTGTACCGGTTTTGCAGACATAGTCGGTACCGGTGGTACAGTCGCTTTTGGTGCCATCATGTTTGTACTACTTACCGGTCCGGATATAGACGGAGCGGACAACACCGGTCTGGCCAATGGTGCCGGTGGCTGTACCACCGGAGCAGGAGCTAAACCTCTGCTTTTGGGCTGTACCGGTTTTGCAGACATGGTCGGAACCGGCGGTACAGTCGCTTTTGGTGCCATCATGTTTGTACCACTTACCGGTCTGGATATGGACGGGGTGGACAACACCGGTCTGGCCGATGGTGCTGGTGGCTGTACCACTGGCTTTGGTACGGACGGTGTTGATATAACGGCTTTTGTCATGGCTCTGGGCGGCTGAACCTGCAATGAAGGTACTGCCGGTGCAGGAATATTATTTATTGGGACAGCCGCTTTATTCTGCATTATTACAGGATTTTCCTGAACAGCCTGTACCTGCATACCAGCCTGAGGATCGGCCAGTGCAAATCCCTGTGCCATAGTGAAAGAATGCCACAAAAATAAAACACTCATTAATAAACTTAAATATTTTGCTTTCATAAAGTATTTCCTTTAATTATATTATCAGCCTGCATGACTTAGGTCGAAACAAACCAGTCAGAGGTTCATTATTAATGTAGCCTGATGACATTCTGACAGAATGGTTATAACTGATTACAACCTGTAAATTTAATAATTCCCCAGCCAGATTCTGAATCCCGCCTTATCTGAGACGGCTTTCTGACTTGTTCAGAAAGTTGCTGATAAGCCATTTCTGGTGTCAAACCTTCTGACAAAAGTAACAATAAGCGGGCACTTGCGAAAGGAGCTGCAAAAGAGGTTCCTGAACGAAACACCATACGATTATCAGTTGCCGGAAGCGGTATATCCACACCATAAGCTGCAAAATCAATATAGTCCCCGGTATTCGCCTGATAATACCGGTTGCCAAAAATATCTACTGCAGTAACTGCAATGACACCCGGCTGGGCAGCCGGATAAACCGGCGAACTATCCGGACCATTATTTCCGGCAGCAGCAACAATAATTACCCCCTGAGCCATTAGTTGTCGGAGAGCAAGTTCCACCAGCAAATTTCTCCTGCCACCCATGCTGATATTAATGACTCTGACATGTTTACCGGTTAACCAGTTTAGTCCTTTGAGTATAGTTTCAGATTTAGAAAATGTCCTGTCGGCGTATGTTTGAAAAACAGCTGCCGAATACAGACGTACCTGTGGCAACAAACCACTAAACACTTTATTACTTTTTCCGGCCAGCAAGGCCGCTACGGCAGTTCCATGAGTGTTATCCGCTACTGAAACACCATGACTTAAAAAAGACTGCTGGATAAGGCGACCTCCTGTACCTGAAATATTTGCATCAACCGTGGTATCCAGCATTCCAATGCTCAGTTCTTTGCCACAATTCTGTGTAGTGCTCCAGGGTAATGAATAAATGGAATTCGACAGATTATTGCCCCTTTGTGACTGGAGGAAATAATGTCGGTTATAGTCTGTCCACAAATCAGGCATGGCCTGATGCAATTCTTTAAGGTGCTGACTGACCGTTTTTCCTTCAGGCACTTTAAAAACAGACAAAACCAATCCAAGATTATCCAGTCTGATCCTGCGTCGTATATGGTATCCAGCAGTCTGTAATCGTTTTGACAGTGCTTTGGCTGAAGCCATATCATCACTGGCGGCTAATATCTCATCAGGCTCAATATCCTCGGCTTTATGTGTTTGTTTTAATATAGGTGTGATAACCGGAGGCGGTTGTAAAGTGCTATTAATCAGGCTGCCATTATAAACCGGACGTATTACAGGTGTCGGATTTTCACGGTATTCCTGTTGCTTTTTATCATGGTCGGATACAATGTCAGTGCAGGGCTTAAGTATTGGAAATGTTAGCTTTATCCATTGCTGGTTTTCAGGATTTTTCAGGGCAATGTTATAATTTCCATTTTCTGAGAGTATTACATCAGGTGATAATTTTGCTGTTATTTTTTCTGCTGCAATCTGTTCGGCAAACAGCGGATAATATCCAGACTGATCAAGCAATACAACCTCAGGTTCAGCACCTGCATTAAGATTATAACCATATACTGTCAGCAAGCTTCCTGGGCGAAGGCATGATGGTGCATCTATGTCTGTGACTTCCGGTGTGGTTATAACCCGTTCTGACTGCCCGGCAGTCAGGCTGTCTGAAACCTTCTGCTGAGCATAAACCGATACAGAAAAGTAGCCCCAAACAAATAAACAGATAACTGCCCAAAGAAGTTTTTTGTTATTCCACAGCAGCATGACGGATCACCGCTTTATTACCTGTTATTAACCTGACCAGTTCATTATAGTCTGTTGTCTTTCCAGACATTGCTTTTACATGATATAGACCCACGGCAGACGGCCCGTCTATTAACTGCAGATGATAGGTCTGTAAAAGCGTTCTGATCTGCTGTTCTGTAGCCTGCGGCTGAAATATTACCTGTATAACCGGTTGCACATGTCCGGCCGACAGAGTCTGCCAGTCTGTATCCCCCTGTTCTGACGGCCAGAGATACAGAAGCAAAACACTTTGTACACATATCAGCATAACTGCTGCAGCCATTGCCGGACGAAGCCGAAGCACTGTTTTTCTTTCCAAAGTTACTGGTTCCAGCTGCTTTTGCAGCCGCCTCCAGCCCAGTTCGCCTGCTGAGTCCTGCTGTCTGTGCGCCTGCTCCTGAAGTTCATCACTGATCCGCTGTACCAGTTCCAGTTCTTTCTGTGCCTGCTTACTGGATTTAAGCCATGCTTCCACCTGACGACGTTCGTTATCATCAAGTGTTCCGTTAACATACCACGGCAGCAGTAACTCCGGCTCTGTCTGATTATCTGTCATGTCGTAATTCCCGATTTTATAGATACTGCCTGTTTAGTCGAAAAGTCACATCATTTGGTTCATTTATATTTATTTTTCAGTCAAACGCTGAAAACATTTTTTTAATAATTTTCTGGCATTAAAAACCCGGGTCTTAACCGTGCCCTGAGGACAGTCAAGAATTTCAGCAATTTCAGTATAGGATGCGTTTTCAATAAAAGTCAGCTGTAAAACCTGCTGCTGAATGGTTGATAACTGCTGCATACAGCGTTGAATCAGGTCCATTTCCTGAACCGCGGCAGTTGCACGCAATGGTGAAGGAGCAGAGTCATCACTTATATGTTCATCCAGCTCTTCAGTTTCTGTACGCTGACGGCGGCGCAGATGATCAAGAATTTTGTGGTTGGCAATGCCAAAAATCCAGGTGGAAAGACGGGACTGACCGTTAAAACGTTCGGCCGAACGCCAGACCTGCAGCATAACATCATTCACCACATCGGCGGCATCAGCCGGTTCATGCAGACGGATCATGGCGAAGCGGTAAAGACGGGATTCGTAAGCCTGATACAGAGCATGCAGAGATTCCTGGTGACCGGCGATTATCCCCTCCAGCCACTGTTTTTCCTGGCTTTGTTCAGGGGACATGAATCAGACGTGCCGGACTTTGCGATATAATTTTTCCATTGTGACCAATAGCCAGTACCCGCCACCAGTAATCATGCCCGCTTTTCAGATGACTTTCTGTCAGCGCTGATAATTGCATAACCACTTTATCGCCCGGAACCAGAGCACCTGCGGCCGGTGCGCCGGTTAAAAACTCCGGAGATTGTTCCCCTTTATCCGAGTCCGTCAAAGAGTCTGAAAGCAGTTCAGGTGCTGAACGCAGACCTTTTTCATACACTTCCAGACGATAGGCCTGAACCTGCGTTACCGGTTGCCAGCGAAAGGCCTGTGCTTTACGAAGCACACTGCCACCGGCTGGTTCCAGCAATTTCATATTGACCGGAGGCTCTGAAACCGGACGTCGTCCTACAAAATATTCCAGAGACAGATCGTTAAAACTGACCGGCGCCTCAATTCTGAAGCGTACCAGATACCGTCCTGGTAGTTGAGTACTCAAAGCCGGACTGCGTAACTGTACATCACCACCTGCCGGCAGATACTGGCGTACGGTGCGTAAAATACGATAAGACGGAGTACCGCTGGTAGAAGCCGGTGTGGCTATTTCCCAGACACCTTTTAACAGCCCGGAGCCGGTATAGCTCAAACGGGTTATGGCATGCAGGGTCGAGTCCTGATTAATCAGTGGACGAACAGAACCATTTTCAAAATACAGCTCCTGGCGACTCAGACTTAGCTCTGCCGTATTGGAGCCTGAAATTTGAATCGAAGATGTACTAACTGTCAACGATGGCGATTCTCCGTCAGTAAAAATCCGGCGTATAATAATTGACGTGGCACCATGCTTATAGGCCTGATAGGTGACAGAACCCGGAATAACAAGGTTTTCTGTAATAGTGACATCATAACTGGAAGGTGATACTTCTGGAGGGACTGACTGTGAAATACGTCGTGAAGTGCTTCCTACTACATATTCTCCCGGAAGGGCAATAAACTGACTGACCACAGATTCCACTCTTGGATTAGCTGGTGCTACCAGAAAGGCACCACTTAAATTCCACTGCACTGTAACTGTTGTGGTTTTACTCATTGGAATAGTTAATGGTCTGGTAACATTGCCGGAGCCAAAACCAACCTGCCCCCATGCCTGTGTTGCTAACAACAGTAAAAATAAAATACCAAATCTAAGGTTAATACGGAGAATTACACTGTTCTTATTCATTATTCTGTCCCTTAAAAGCTGTATTAAAAAATTCCCGCACCATCCAGACGCATTCTGAAAAAGACCTGATAATCCATCGTATCACCACTGCTATCAATATCATCTGTGATAGTATTGTAGCTGGCATCAATGGAGAAGGTCAGACCAGGTCGATTCTCCGTAGCTCTGTGTGCCTGCCAGCTCAGGTTTAATACCGACTGTTCTGTGTATTTATCGTATTGCGAACTGGATGCCGTTATTGCTGTGTCGTAGCTTCTCCAGGTATGGTTCATATTGTAACTAAATTGAGCAGTTAATTTATCCGGGATCAGAACAGCACTAAAATCAACGCCCCGCTCAAAGGAATAATCGGAGTAATCCCAGTTGTACATTCGCACAACATCACGGGTTATTCTTGGGCTGATGGTAAAATTATCCAGCACAATAAAGCTGGCTGTTAAGGTGGTAGAGTTATTTAGAGAATCATTTTTGGTTGACTTATCAGAAACCAGAGAGTCGTCATTATTTCTGCTCCAGTTATGATTGATCCCCCAGTTCCAGAAAGAATAATTGAAACTGGCTCCGGCCTGAGCGGATAATGTACGGGTGTCGATAAAATCAGTGGCTGTTTTGCCTTTATCTGTTTTCCGAGTCTGGCGTGAAAGTGTTAAAACATAATTTTGCTGTCCCAGCCAGCCCAGTTGAGGCAAACCCTGTTCATTATATTCAGGTCTCGGGTTATACCCCATGGAAATCAATGCCTGTCTGGTTTTGACACGCGGCAAACCGGTTTTATTGTCCACATTATCGTGTTCCTGTGCCCACTGGGCGCTGACCTGCAGACCACCAAGATACAGCTCGGTAAACAGACGGTTCATTTCACGATCGGCAACAGCTCCCAGACTCGCCGCACTGCGGAAGAAAGTACCAACATATCGATGTTCAGCGCCATAGATCCAGCTTACCTGACTATCCCCAATCATTTCCTGAGACCAGGGCTGGTAGGTCGCCAGTAGGGTATAAGCCTTATCATTTTCCGGAGAAAAACCACCTTTGCCGTCAAAATCATAACGGGTCTGTGCATATTCCCCTCTTAATCTTAACCGATTGTCCATTAACAAACTGTCCGCGGCCAGATTCCAGGCACTGCCCTTATTGGATTGGGTATCTCCTGATGAGGTTTTACCAGCTTCAGTCGTTTTACCCGTAAGATAGCTGCCGGACAGTTCCAGTAATTTACCCTGTTCACGCACCGGATAGAATTTAACTGTGGCACCTTGTATTCGGTTGTCTTCGTCCCCGACACCAAGCCCATGAGTAATACCGGAAATGGCATTACCCCGTACCACAAACCCCTGTACTAAAGTACCACTATCCTGATCATTATAACCGGCCGACATTCCCCGGCGATTAAAGCCGGACATAATCAAACTATCACTACCGACTGCCTGATGGCCAATAATGGCACTGACTTTCTTTTGCTGCCAGTCCATTCTGAAATCGCCAATATCCAGCTCTTTCTTTTGCAGCGAAGAGTCATATAAAACGGGTAGATTTAAACTGGAACGCCAGTCACTATCGGCCAGTACTCCGTTAATACCTATTGAGGCGGCAGACTGGGTACGATCAGGTTTTGGTTTTTTAAGATTATGCTCACCCACCCTCTGGCTGATCACCGCACTACCTGCCACAGCCAGACTGGCTTCACGGAAATGTGCATTCTTGCGTACTTCCACTTCCCACAAACCATGCTCAATAATGGCTCCATCCTGAGCATTTTCTACAACTCTGATTCTGTGTTTACCATAGGCAAGAGCAGATGGCGGGGTATAAACAACCAGATCACCCTCTTTTTTTATAAAAGAGGTTACATCAATATCATCAATTTCAAGAGCCAGGTTTTGCAGAGTTTCAACTGGAACATCCGTCGGGATATACAGTCTGATAGAATCGGTTGCTAAAAGATAGGTTCTTTCATCTGAAAGCCTTAATTCGGGCTTCCATATAGACTCAGTCTGGGCGTAAGCTGTAGAGATAAAATTACAAATAACATACAGTAAAATTAGTAAGCAATAAGAAGTTTTCATTTTTCATCCATGTTCTTATTATTGTTATAAAACCAGTAACTGACTTTACAAAATATACAGTTATTTTCTGAGGTGTTTAGAAA
>JALTKC010000113.1 GCA_027076245.1 Gammaproteobacteria bacterium | reverse complement strand
GCATCACAGGTACGGGTAGTTTTTTCACGACCTGCGCGGGTTTTAAACTTGGAACGTTTGTCTGTACGAGTGTTCCAGCCAGACTTGTAACGTACAGCAGGCTTAAGCTTGTCTGCCTTAATAGCGACAACGTAGTGTGGTTCACCCAGAGGCAGAGGCATGTCATACAGCAGCTGCATTTTATCACCGGAGATATCGATCAGCTGATGGTTCTGAGGATGCAGAGGCCCAACAGGGTTGAAACGGTCGATAGCCAGCTTGTTCAGAGCAACCAGGTATTTACCATCAGGAGAAACAGAATCACCTTCCATTGTTACCAGGTGGCCAATGTTATAGTGGATGGAAATCTTGTCCAGTACTTTACCTGCACAGTAGTCCCACTTGGCAACCATGGAATCCACATACAGAGAAGTATAAACCACACAGGACTTGGAGTCATACTGGGTATGCAGAGGTCCAAGACCTAACTCAACCTGCTTGTGAACAGCATCTTTCAGACCGATAATTGGAATACCGTATGGGTCTTTGCCTTCAAACTTCTTGTTTTTAATGGCATTCATGATTTTATCAAATGAATACACAGAAGCATGACTGTCAAGTTTACCGGAAACAATGATGTATTTACCATCTGGAGAAACGTCAACGCCGTGTGGACTCTTAGGCTCTGGAATCAGGAACAGGGCATTGTTCTTGACCATAACATCCATAGTCAGAACATCATGACCGTTAATTTTAACGGCTTTACCGGCTTTAACCAGTTCTGCCGCTTTTTTCCAGTTCACTACGTGCAGGAAGTCGGTATCTTTCTGAGAACAACCTGCTTCATAGGGTGGGCGTCCTTTTTCTATTCCGCCGACATAACGTTCGGAACAGAAGGAGTTAGTAAAAGACCAGCCGTCACTGACTTTTTTACCGAAGTCAGATAAATCCTGACTGTAGGGAGGTGCCATAACGGTAAAGGAGTTTGCCGGGTCTAAACGACCTTTTTTCTTGTCAAACTTCCAGTAAGTCATACCACCGCGGTATTTTTCATTAAACTCTTCTAAAGGTACATAGTTGTTTTCAAAAGGTGCCGGATACTGTGCCGCTTCAATAACATAATCAGTATTAGGTGTTACAAAAGCACCACCATGAGAGGACTTAAATACCGGGTTAACAACAATCTGCTTGGTAGCAAAGTCATGCAGATCAATTAAAGCAATACGGGGATTGGCTTTATCATTAATAAACAGGTACTTACCATCATATTCACCATTGGTTTCAGAGAAAGCCGGGTGGTGAGTATCACCATAGGTAATATTACCGTTAATCTGGCCCTGCTTCAGAACCGCTTTGGATTCATCATCAAAACCATAACCCTGCCATGGCTCTGGAGTAAATACCGCAATGTATTTTAAAATCCGCATGGAAGGAATACCGTAGACAATAACCTGTCCACTTTGACCGCCGGAACTGAAGGCCAGATATTCATCACGACCACCGGTCGGCGTATAAGTTTTTGCTGCGGCCAGCAGATCCTTTTGAGTCAGCCCTCTGGCTTTCATAACCTCTTCAAGGGAAGACGCAGAAGCCGTGGATATTGCCCCAAAGGCAATACTGACACCAGCCAGCAACGAGACAACGCTCTTGCTTACTTTTTTCATGTTTTGCACCCT
>JALTKC010000112.1:2644-24302 GCA_027076245.1 Gammaproteobacteria bacterium | reverse complement strand
GCACAAATTATCTCCAGAAACCTTGACTAACTTTATTATTTACCAACTTACGCTTAGCCCTTGATAAACCAGGGGGCTAATTCCAGGTAATACATTAAACCGATCACATAAATCCAGACAATAGTGATGGGTATAAACACTTTCCAGCCCAGGCGCATGATCTGATCATAACGATAGCGTGGAAAGGTGGCCCTGAACCACAGGAACAGGAACATGAATATTGCGGTTTTGGCCAGTAACCAGATAATGCTGGAACCGGCCAGGAAGCTGTCTCCCAGACCCAGGGCGCTGACGCCTTCAAAAGGTGATAACCAGCCGCCCATAAACATCAGAGCCGCCATAATTGAAATCAGGATCATATTGGCGTATTCCGCCAGGAAGAATATGGCAAACAGGATACCGGAATATTCCACATGGAAACCGGCCACAATTTCAGATTCACCTTCGGCCACATCAAAGGGTGCGCGGTTGGTTTCTGCCACACCGGAAATAAAATAAATTACAAACAGAGGCAGTAATGGCCACATATACCAGCCCCAAATACTACCGCTCTGCCCTTCTACAATGTCACCGATATTAAGACTGCGGGCCGCCATAACCACACCCACCAGGGCAAAACCCATGGCTATTTCATAGGACACTACTTGCGCCGCTGTTCTCAGGGTACTCATAATGGCGTACTTGGAGTTAGAAGACCAGCCTGCCAGAATAATACCGTACACCCCGACAGAGGTCATGGCCAGAATATAAAGCAGAGCCACATTAATATCGGCCAGTACCATTTCTGAACCAAAAGGCACTACCGCCCAGGCCGCCAGTGCGGTGGCAATAGCCAGAGTCGGAGCAATGGTAAACAATACCTTATTGGCACCGGAAGGAAAAATAATTTCCTTAAACATCAGTTTCATGGCATCAGCAATAGGCTGCAGCCAGCCGCGCGGTCCGACACGGTTAGGCCCGATACGCACCTGCATATAGCCGATGACTTTTCGTTCTGCATAGGTGAAATACGCGACAGTCAATAATAACGGCACCAGGATCACAATGATCTTGACCAGTATATTGATTACCGGTATTTCATAAATGGATAAAATCAGGTCTAACAAAATCGGCTCCGTTTATCTAAGCTGTTTATTTTGCAATTTCTTTAATACTTTCTTTAAAAACTTTATAAATCTGTTTGCTATTTAGCATTGAGTTCAATAGCACCATAGCCACCGCCTAAAGTCACTGCGGACTCAATACCCGCCGGAATATAAACGCAATTATCGGCAATGCGATCATCGATACTGACAGCAATATCTACTGCATTACCATCCTGTACGGCAGAAACTGTCTGGCCGTCCTCTATTTTCAGTTTCTCTGCGGTCGCTGAGTTTATACGCGCATAGTTAACCTGAGCATCCACAGTTTGCTGCAGAGCTTCTGCCCGTCGGACTACGGCATCTACAGCATATATTGGCAGTTCTGCAATGCGTTGCAGAGCGGTTTCTGCAGTGTTTTTATCCGGACATTGCCAGGATAGTTTATTACCTGCTTTATCTGTTATTACATCACCGGCCGCACTCTTAACATCAGCCAGCACCTCTTCCGAGCTCTGATAATCAAAGCCACTGACATCAAACAGATTACCCATAACCCGTAAGATCTTCCAGCCCGGTTTGGACTGGCCAATAGCCTTACTGGCTGCCTGGAAGCTTTGCCAGGTTCCATCCACATTGATCAGGGTGCCGGAGGATTCAGTTATGGCTGACAGTGGTAATAATACATCGGCACTGTTTTTCATGGCATCTGATGAGTACATACTTAAAGCCACCACAAAATCAGCCTGACTTAAGGCATTTTGTACCCGCACAGGGTTTTCAATATCCCGATCCGGCTCAATGCCGAATAAAATATAGCCTTTTCGAGGCTGGGCAAACATTGCCTGAGTATCCAGACCATCGCTTGACTCACCAGCCGCATTGCGGTTAGGCAGCAGACCAGACAGATAAGCACCGCTGGTATTAGCCCCTGGTGTTAAATAGCTTAAAACGGAGTCAGTGACATCGGCAATAAAGCCCGCCAGCATACGCATGGCGGCATAGTCCGGCATAGCCTGTAGCAGGGTACCTATAATAACTGCGGCATTGTCTGCCTGATTCAGATTTTCAATACAGGCCTTATGTGCCTTGCTGACCGTTTGACCTGAAACCAGAGCGGTCAGTCCTTTAGGCGCTTTTTTACCTGTGACTTCCAGAGCGGCTTTAGCCAGAGATTTTAATTCATCAAACATCCGCGAAGGAGCACTAATAAACTCCTGAGCTGGTTTGAAAATCTGCTCATATTTAACAGGATTCAGGACGGCAATCTGTGCGCCCTTTAAACCAGCCTGTCTTAAATGATGGCTCATAATCGGCTGTTCTTTGCGGACATTGGAGCCAATCAGCAACGCGGCATTCAGGTTTTTTACTTCCGCCAGTTTCATGCCCAGTCCGGGGAAACGGGGATCGGCATCCTGAGCGGAAAAGTCTGTCTGACGCAGACGGTGATCGATATTATTACTGCCAATACCCCGCATCAGTTTCTGCAATAAAAACATTTCTTCGGTAGTGGTTGAAGGTGAGCAGACGGCACCCAGTTCACTGGCATCGGTTATGGCTTTCAGGCCATTAACGGCAAACTGCAGGGCATCATCCCAGCTGGCTTCCTGCCATTGACCATTCTGTTTGATCATGGGTTTGGTCAGGCGATCCGCACTATTAATTCCTTCAAAGCTGTAACGGTCACGATCTGAAATCCAGGTATCGTTAACCTCGTTATTTTCCCGGGCAATGACCCGCTTGATTACACCGTTTTTGGTCTGGACATTGATATTAGAGCCAATGCAGTCATGGGCTGCCACGAAGTCATTACTGGCCAGTTCCCAGACCCTATAGGTGAAACGGGAAACCTTGGAGGTGAGTGCGCCCACTGGACATAAATCAATAATATTACCGGACAGTTCCGAGTCGATACTCTTTTCTATATAAGTGCCGATTTCCATCCAGTCACCACGACCGGTGGCCCCCATTTCACGCATACCGGCAATTTCCTGTCCAAAACGGACACAACGGGTACAGTGAATACAACGGGTCAGTTCGGTAGCAATCAGCGGACCGATATTTTTATCTTTTACCACCCGTTTTATTTCATGGTAGTCGGATTTGTCTTTACCATAACCTACGGAAAATTCCTGCAGTTCACACTCACCACCCTGATCACAAATGGGGCAATCCAGAGGATGATTGATTAACAGAAACTCCATTACGGCTTTTTGTGCCGCCAGAGCTTTAGTGGATTTAGTATTGACCACCATGCCATCAGTAATAGGTGTAGCACAGGCAGGGACTGGCTTGGGGGCTTTTTCCACTTCCACCAGACACATACGGCAGTTAGCGGCAATAGACAGGTTTTTATGATAACAAAAACGAGGTATGGCGATATCCGCATTATCAGCTGCTTCTATCAGCATCTGACCCTGCTCGGCCTGAACCTGTTTTCCGTTAATTGTAATTGTTACCATATTTAAGTACTCGTTAATCTTGTCTTGTTAAGTCAGCCGCTGATTCTGTTTTTAGCCGCTGAAGTTAATAATTACTTACTGCCCGGTCCGACCATGCATTTTTTATGATCGATATGATATTGAAACTCATCACGATAATGCTTGAGGAAACCTTTTACCGGCATGGATGCGGCCTCACCCAGGGCACAGATGGTGCGCCCCATAATATCACCGGCCACTTTATCCAGCAGGTCCAGATCTTCCTGTCTGCCCTGTCCGTGCTCTATACGATGCATCACGCGGGACAGCCAGCCGGTACCTTCACGGCAGGGAGTACACTGACCGCAGGATTCTTCATGGTAGAAATGAGATAAACGGGCCAGTGCGTTTACCATACACATCTGATCATCCAGAATAATAACCGCACCGGAACCCAACATAGAACCGGCTTTGGAAATGCCGTCATAATCCATGGTGACATCCATCATTTGCTCACCGGGAATAACCGGAGATGAACTGCCCCCAGGGATAACCGCTTTTAACTTGTAGCCGTCTTTCATACCGCCACACATTTCCAGTAATTCTGAAAACGGGGTACCCATATTGATTTCATAGTTGCCGGGTCGCTTCACATTACCGGATACTGAAAATATTTTGGTGCCACCGTTATTGGGCTTGCCCAGTTCCAGGAACCACTGACCACCTTTTTCCACAATAACCGGAATGGAAGCCAGGGTTTCAGTATTATTGATTGTGGTGGGTTTACCATATAAACCGAAACTGGCAGGAAACGGTGGTTTAAAACGGGGCTGGCCTTTTTTGCCTTCAATGGATTCCAGCAAGGCGGTTTCTTCACCGCAGACATAGGCACCACCACCCAGATGTGCCTGCAGATCAAAATTAAAATCGCTGCCAAAAATATTTTTACCCAGATAACCGGCTTCTCGTGCCTCATTTAAGGCATTATCAAAACGGCTGAAAGGCTCCCAGAATTCACCGCGTATGTAGTTGTAGCCCATATCAGCGCCAATACAATACCCGGCAATGGCCATACCTTCAATTAACTGGTGTGGGTTATAACGTAAAATATCCCGGTCTTTACAGGTACCCGGTTCACCTTCATCTGAATTACAGACAATGTATTTCTGACCCGGTGCCTGACGGGGCATAAAGCTCCATTTCAGACCGGTCGGAAAACCCGCACCACCACGACCTCTTAAGGCGGAAGTTTTTACTTCTTCAATAATATCTTCAGCCGGGATCTTCTCGGTCAGAATCTTTTTCAGGGATTCATAGCCACCCACACTGAGATAGGATTCCAGTGTCCAGGGTTTATCAAGATGTAATGTTCTAAAACAAACTTCGTTTGCCATTTAATACTCCGCCTGGTATTGCTACTCAAGCAATCGTTGCTTTAAATTTATGTTCTGTTTTTGCTGCTACGGTTATTTCAAACCCGCCAGTATTTCGTCTATTTTTTCCGGGGTCAGGTTTTCATAGTAATGTTCACCAATCTGGAACATCGGCGCGCCGGAACAGGCTCCCAGACATTCAACTTCTTTCAGGGTAAACTGCTTGTCTTCCGTGGTTTCACCCAGTTTAATATTTAATTTATCTTCCAGATGTTCAACAATTTTACCGGAGCCACAACTCATACAGGAAATATTGGTACAGACACAGATCTTATGTTTGCCGACCGGCTTGTGTTCATACATGGAATAAAAGGTAGCCACTTCATAAACATGAATTTTATCCATATCCAGATAGTCCGCTACCGCATCCATCAATTCTGTTGTTAACCAGCCGCCATTCTGATCCTGCACAATACGCAAAGCAGCCATAACGGCTGACTGTTTCTGATCGTCCGGATATTTAGCCAGCCAGTGATCGATTTCCTGTTTCGATTCGGCATTGATTAAGTCAGCCTGAGTTGTTTGAGACATTATCGGTCAATCTCCCCAAATACAATATCCAGTGTACCAATTACAGTGACCACGTCCGCCAGCATATGTCCCTTAACCAGGAAGTCCATGGCTGAAAGGTGTGCAAAACCCGGCGCTCTGATTTTCAAACGATAGGGTTTATTCGCGCCATCAGACACAATATAAGTGCCGAATTCACCCTTGGGGTGTTCCACGGCACAATAGGCTTCCCCTTCGGGCACCATATAACCTTCAGTAAAGTGTTTGAAGTGATGGATTAAGCCTTCCATATCCTGTTTCATATCCATGCGTTCAGGCATGGTCAGTTTATGATCTTCATGCATCACAGGACCGGGATTGTTCTGTAACCAGTCAATACACTGACTGATAATACGATTGGACTGGCGCATTTCTTCTACCCTGACCACATAACGGTCATAGCAGTCGCCATTGCTGCCGACTGGAATTTCAAAATCCAGTTTGTCGTACACTTCATAAGGTTCCATTTTGCGTAAATCCCAGGCCACACCGGATGCCCGCAGCATTGGGCCGGTCATGCTCAGGTCTTTAGCCTGTTCCTCTGTTAAACAACCAATATCAACGGTTCTCTGTTTCCAGATACGGTTATTGGTTAACAGGGTTTCGTATTCATCCACATAGCCTTCAAAGCGTTCGGTAAAATCTTTTAGAAAATCCAGTAAGGAGCCCTGACGATTTTTGTTCATTTCGTCCACTTCTTTCTGGTTATGCCACTGAGAAGCTTCATACTGGGGCATGCTGTCAGGCAGGTCCCGATAAACACCGCCGGGACGATAGTAAGAGGCGTGCATACGGGCACCGGATACAGCCTCATAAGCATCCATTAAATCTTCCCGCTCCCGGAAACAGTACAGGAACATGGTCATGGCGCCCACATCCAGGGCATGGGTTCCCAGCCACATCAGGTGGTTCAGAATACGGGTAATTTCGTCAAACATAACACGGATATACTGAGCACGCTCCGGCACCTCGATATCCAGCAGTTTTTCAATGGTCATACAGTAGGCGTGTTCATTACACATCATGGATACGTAGTCGAGACGATCCATATAACCGACACTCTGATTATAAATACGGCTTTCCGCCAGCTTTTCAGTACCACGATGCAGCAGACCGACATGGGGATCGGCTCTTTGAATGACTTCCCCGTCCAGTTCCAGCACCAGACGTAATACCCCGTGTGCAGCAGGGTGCTGAGGGCCAAAGTTAAGGGTATAGTTCTGAATTTCTGACATTAGGCTTTACCCCCGCTTTCGTTGGCTGCGGCATTTTTGGCATCGGCGGCTTCCTGAGCCATAGCCGCCAGTTCCCGCTCTGCATAACGGTTGTCATGCCGGATCACTCTTGGAATATTAACCCGCTCTTCAATACTGACAGGCTCATAGATAACCCGTTGTTTATTGGCGTCATAGCGCATTTCAACCTGCCCGACTAATGGGAAGTCCTTGCGCAAAGGATGACCAATAAAACCGTAATCAGTCAGAATTCGGCGCAGATCCGGGTGCCCGGTATAAAGAATACCAAACAGGTCAAAAGCTTCCCGTTCAAACCAGTTGGCGCCTTTCCATAAACTGACAACGGAATCTACCACCGGAAAATCGCTGTCCAGCCAGGTACGGATACGAATACGATGATTGTTTTTTACAGATAACAGGTGATAAACCGAGGCATAACGGCTTTGACAGCTCATTGTCCCTTCATAAGTACTGTAATCGACACCACAGATGTCGGTGACGGTATCAAAGGCCAGTTCCGGATCGTTTTTTAATATTTCACAGATGGCAATGAGATTCTCTTTGCTGACTTCAATGGTGAGTTCACCATGCGTCACTGCGGCTGCAACAGGCTCAACAGAGGCCAGTTTGGCAGTAACTTTTTCAGACAGTTCAGAATAATATTGAGACATTCAGTATTTCTCTACTTAACTTATATTGGCTATTATTGGCTATTATTGGCTATTATTGGCTATTATTGGCTATTTATTGGCGTATTGGGTATTAATGTATCTGGTTTTATTTCTGCCTAACGAGCAATGGTATTGGTTCGTTTAATCTTGTTCTGCAACTGGATAATACCGTACAACAGGGCTTCGGCTGTGGGCGGACAGCCCGGCACATAAATATCCACAGGGACAACCCGGTCACAGCCTCGAACGACTGAATAGGAATAATGGTAATAACCACCGCCATTGGCACAGGAACCCATGGAAATCACCCAGCGAGGTTCGGCCATCTGGTCATAGACCTTGCGCAGAGCCGGTGCCATTTTATTAACCAGAGTACCGGCTACAATCATCACATCCGATTGTCGGGGACTAGGGCGAAATACAATGCCAAAACGGTCCAGGTCATAACGGGAAGCACCGGCCTGCATCATTTCTACCGCACAACAGGCCAGCCCAAAGGTCATTGGCCACATGGAGCCGGTTCTGGCCCAGTTGATCATTTTATCCGCAGTGGTGGTGATCAGGCCTTCTTCAAGTATTCCTTCTATTCCCATTCAAGCGCACCTTTTTTCCATTCATAAATAAAACCGACCACTAACAAACCCAGAAAAACAGCCATAGCGACCAGTCCAAAGGTACCGATACTGTCCAGCACCACAGCCCAGGGAAACAGAAATGCAATTTCCAGATCAAAGATAATAAACAGAATGGCAACCAGGTAGTAACGAACGTCAAACTTCATTCGGGCATCTTCAAAGGCCTCGAAGCCGCATTCGTAAGGGGAATTTTTTTCTCGATCAGGTCTGTGTGGAGACAGGATCAGACCTGCTGCAGTCATACCGATTCCAACCAGAAGACCCACTCCCATAAAAATCAGTACGGGAAGGTAGTTTTCAAGCATATTAGCGCTCCTTACATAATCCGACTATTTGGCTTATATTTACTTCAGCCATTTTATTTAGCCAGACACTAATATTATTTATGAATGATTATTTCGCATTAAGTACAGGTTTAAAAACCCTACCGCAAGTCTTGAATGGGTAACACTTTAAACCAAATCTAAACGTATTAAAAGCCTTTTTAACCGGCTTTTGTTCTTTTTATATGCAGCATATCAGGAAGGTTTAACGGGAGCTATAGAAGTATTTACTAACTTATTGATAGACATCAATAGGAACGAAATACTGATCCCGTAAACCCCTCCCATTGTTCTGAAATTAAATGCACTAAAATCAGGTTCTGTATAAGCTCAGCCTGTCACAGAAAACTCAGGGAATAAACCTGAATAAATTCGTTTAGGCTAAAAGTTCGCATTCAGGTTTATAAAGACCTGAAATTTGGTGCCGATGGCCGGAATCGAACCGGCACGGCTTGCGCCACTACCCCCTCAAGATAGCGTGTCTACCAATTCCACCACATCGGCGAACTCAGTTTTTATTTTATCAGTTGTTATTATCTGTTTATTGTGCAGGTACCGGTATTGCCGGTTTGTCTGTGGTTTCTGCCGGAGCACTTTCAGTAACAGGCATAGCTGGCTTGTCTTCTGCTTCAATTTGCTGCACCTGGTTGGATACTTCAACGGATTCAGCTTTCTGTTCAGAGATTTTGCCGGACAGGAACGATAAAAACAGGCTGGTAATAAAGAAAATCGTGGCCAGAATCGCGGTGGTTTTGGTCATAAAATTACCAGAACCCTGGCTGCCAAATACTGTTGCAGAAGCACCACCGCCTCCACCGCCAAAAGCAGCACCGGCATCGGCCCCCTTACCCTGCTGGATAAGAATTAAGCCGATAAGTGTAATAGCAACAATAATATGAATTGCCAGAATAACTGTTTGCATGTTTTTTCTCGTTACTTGTATATTAAGATTCTAATTACTGACCTGCTGCACAGACCGCCAGGAAGTCATCGGCTTTCAGAGATGCGCCGCCAATCAGTCCACCGTCAATATCACTCTGGCTCATTAATTCTTTAGCATTGCCGGGGTTCATACTGCCGCCGTATAAAATCTGAACTTTTTCTGCAATATCAGCATTACGTTTAGCCAGATGAGCACGGATAAAAGCATGTACTGCCTGTGCCTGTTCCGGAGAAGCCGTTTTACCGGTACCGATAGCCCAGACAGGTTCATAAGCAATGACTGAACCTTCAAACGCATTATCACCATGAGCAGCAAAAACGGCATCAATCTGGCGGGCACAGACTTCTTCGGTAATATCCTGTTCACGTTCTTCCAGGGTTTCACCAATACAGAAAATCGGCATCAGACCAGCGTCTTTAACCACCCCAAACTTGTTAGCAACAACTTCATCAGTTTCACCATAGAGAGTACGACGTTCAGAATGACCGACAATAGCGTATTTACAGCCAAAGTCCTTAATCATTTCTACTGAAATTTCACCGGTAAAAGCACCCTTAAGTTCTGTGCTGGCATCCTGAGAGCCGACTGCCACCTTGCTGCCTTCAGTAGCAGCAGCAACATCAGGAATAAAGATAAAAGGAGGACAGACTGCAATATCAACACCGTTGATGGCTTTGGCACCGTTAACCACACCGTTGATTAATTCTTTAACGCTCGCACGCGAGCCGTTCATTTTCCAGTTACCAGCGACTAATGGGGTACGCATTGTTTATTTACCTTCCTTTTATATATATTTTATATATCTTTAGAATAGTACCACAGGCTTTTATAAACAGACCAATGGCTTCTTATCCAGCGCGAAATGATACCTTTACTGCCCTGATAAATCAAATTTTATGGGAATATATCGCCGTATTTCTGTGCTTTTTTATCCAGCTTTTAGCCAAATACTGTTTTTACAACATCTGCCAGTTCCTGAACCTCTTTAAGTACCTGCTGTTCATCAGAGCCTTCAATCATTACCCGTATCAGCGGCTCGGTACCGGAGGCTCTTAATAATACCCGTCCTTTATCAGCCAGACGCTGTTCGGTTTCTTCTACTGCCTTAACCACCTGCTCTGAACTGAACGGATCGACCTTTTCCTTAATGCGCACATTAATCATATGCTGAGGATATTTCTGCATACCCTGTTTAAGTTCATTCAGACTCTTACCACTGCCCATCATGGCAGACAGAACCTGAAGGGCAGAAACAATTCCGTCTCCTGTTGTGGTACGGTCAAGGCAGATAATATGCCCGGAAGACTCACCGCCAATACTCCAGCCGTTTTTATGCAGCTCTTCCATAACATAACGGTCACCCACATCGGCACGAATAAAGCCCAGTCCGGCTTCTTTCAATGCTATTTCCATGCCCAGGTTACTCATTAAGGTACCAACTACACCAAAATCATCCACTTTCTGCTGTTTCTGTCGGGCCATGGCAATAATAAACAGCAGTTCATCCCCGTCAACTATTTCACCCAGATGATCCACCATTAGTACCCGGTCAGCATCACCATCCAGGGCAATACCCAGATCAGCGCGATGCTGTAATACCGCTGCTCTTAAGGCTTCAGGATGTGTCGAACCGACATCTTTATTAATATTCAGACCATCAGGCTCATTACCAATAGCAAAAACCTCTGCCCCAAGTTCCTTAAATACCTTAGGGGCAATCTGATAAGCTGCACCATGTGCAGTATCCACCACAATGCGCAGACCTTTTAATTCCATCAAAAATGGTGAAGTACCTTTACAATACTCTATATAACGACCGGAGGCATCATCAATCCGTTTAGCCTTTCCCAGATCGGCCGAATCAACATGCACCATTTCTTTTTCCAGCTCAACCTCAATGGCCTGCTCAATATCATCAGACAACTTGGTACCTTCAGCAGAAAAAAACTTGATACCGTTATCATAATAAGGATTGTGGGATGCACTGATCACAATACCCAGTTGGGCATTCATGGTACGAGTCAGATAGGCAATACCGGGAGTCGGCATCGGCCCGGTTAATAAACAATCAATGCCTGCCGCTGATAATCCGGCTTCCAGGGCTGATTCATACATATAACCTGAAATTCGGGTATCTTTGCCTATAACCGCCTTGCCTCTGCCCTGCTTGGCCAGTACCCGTCCGGCAGCCCAGCCCAGTTTCATTACAAAATCAGCCGTCATGGGACTCTGCCCTACCTTGCCGCGAATACCGTCAGTACCAAAATATTTTTTTTTCATTTGTGTGGAAAATCTCGTATTGATTTAATAGATTTAGGTTAAGGCTAATGCTACATTTACTGCATCTACCGTTTCTGCTACATCATGAACTCTTATAATAGCGGCTTTTTTTATCGTTGCCAGTGTTGCCAGTGCCAGGCTTCCGGCAAGACGATTTTCAACGGCTTTGCCGGTGATCTCTCCCAGCATGGATTTACGTGAAGCCCCCACTAAAACGGGATAACCCAGGGCCTGTAGAATGTCGAGGTGTTTAAACAGGGCAATATTATGCTCCAGGGTTTTGCCAAAGCCAAATCCCGGATCAAGAATGATCTGCTCTTTGCTAATACCCTGCGCAATACATTGCTCTGCTCGCTGTTGCAGAAAAGTTTTAACTTCAGCAACCACGTCAGTGTACTGTGGATTGCTCTGCATGGTTCTCGGCTCACCCTGCATATGCATCAGGCAGACGGACAACCCGGTCTGCTGTGCCGCCTGCAGTGCACCATCAGCTCTGAGCGCCATAACATCGTTAATTAAACCCGCACCGGCACGGGCAGCTTCAGTCATTACTCCGGGCTTGCTGGTATCAATAGAAATAACCACATCCAGCCTGTGGTGCAGTTTTTCTATCACTGGTATAACCCGATCCAGTTCCTGCTGTTCAGTAACAGGCTGTGCTCCGGGGCGGGTGGATTCACCACCAATATCAATGATTTTCGCCCCCTCAGCCGCCATTTGCTCCGCCTGTCTGAGGGCATTGTCCAGATGAGTATAGCGACCGCCGTCAGAAAAGGAGTCAGGAGTCACATTTAAAATCCCCATAATAACAGGGCTTTCGAATGTCAGTTGTTTATCAGCACATTGCAGGATTTTGTCAGGCATAGAAATTATAAAATATCAGACATAAAAAAACCGATGATTATTATAAAGCATCGGTTTTTTTATGCACTTTCTTTATGTCCTAGTGGAATAAGAATTAATGTTGATCCGCAGGACCACCAATAGGTTTATCCGGCTTGTCTTCAACCTCAATTTCATGATCATCCAGAGTCAGTTCATCACCAGAGTCATCATCCTTATTGGAATCCAGATCTGACCAGCCTTTAGGTTCACGTGGTGGTTTTCCAGACATAATGTCATCAATCTGATCCCGGTCAATGGTCTCATAGGTGACCAGCGCTTCTGCCATGGCATGTAGTTTATCCATATTTTCTTTAAGAATATTTTCCGCACGCTCATAATTTTGATCAATCACACTGCGAATTTCTTCATCAATAATATGGGCGGTTTCATCCGATACATTTTTATGTTTGGTCACGGAACGCCCCAGAAAGACCTCGCCTTCTTCTTCTGTATAAGCCAGAGGTCCCAGTTTGGAAGACAGCCCCCACTTGGTTACCATATTACGGGCAAGTTCCGTTGCCCGTTCAATATCATTACTGGCTCCCGTAGTCACCATATCCGGGCCATATATTAACTCTTCAGCAATACGTCCACCAAACAGGCTGGATATCTGGCTGTTAAGCTGCTCCTTGCTCAGACTGTAGCGGTCTTCTTCAGGCAGAAACATGGTCACACCTAAAGCCCGGCCGCGCGGAATAATGCTGACTTTATAAACCGGATCGTGTGACGGTACCAGCAGACCTACAATAGCATGGCCTGCTTCATGGTAAGCCGTCATTTTCTTCTCTTTATCTTTCATCACCATGGATTTACGTTCAGAACCCATCATGATTTTATCTTTGGCTTTTTCCAGATGTGCCATATTAACCACCCGGGCATTTTCCTTGGCAGCAAACAGAGCCGCTTCATTAACCAGGTTAGCCAGATCAGCACCGGAAAACCCTGGTGTACCGCGGGCAATGTATTTTGGCTGAACATCGTCATCAATTGGCACTTTACGTAAATGCACTTTCAGAATATGTTCACGGCCTTTTATATCCGGTAAAGGTACCACGACCTGACGGTCAAAACGACCGGGACGCAACAGGGCTGGATCCAGCACATCGGGACGGTTAGTTGCAGCAATGACAATAACGCCTTCATTACCTTCAAAACCATCCATTTCAACCAGCAACTGGTTTAAGGTCTGTTCACGTTCATCATGACCGCCGCCCAGACCGGCACCACGATGGCGTCCTACAGCATCAATTTCATCAATAAAGATAATGCAGGGCGCGTGTTTTTTAGCCTGTTCAAACATATCCCGAACACGGGAGGCACCCACACCAACAAACATTTCAACAAAGTCAGAACCGGATATGGTAAAGAACGGTACCTTGGCTTCACCGGCAATGGCTTTTGCCAGCAGGGTTTTACCAGTACCGGGATTACCCACCATTAATACTCCGCGCGGTATTTTACCGCCCAGTTTGGTGAATTTACCGGGATCTTTCAGGAAATCAACCAGTTCACTGACTTCTTCCTTGGCTTCATCACAACCGGCTACGTCTTCAAAGGTGACTTTAACCTGATCTTCACCCAGCAACCGTGCCTTGCTCTTGCCAAAGGACATGGCACCGCGGCCGCCACCGCCACCCTGCATCTGGCGCATAAAATAAACCCAGATACCGACAATCAGCAGAATGGGGAATGAAGATATAAATAACTGCACCAGCAGGCTTTGCTGCTTGGGTGGTTCACCGACAATTTTCACATTACTGTCAAGCAATTCACCAATCAGAGCACGATTATCGGTTTCAGGACTGTATGTGGTGAACTTCTTACCTTCGGTGGTCAGACCGCTGATAACCCGTCCTTCGATTTTAACTTCATTAACGGAACCGCGTTCTACATTCTGAATAAAGTCAGAGTAGCTCATTTCCCTGGGGGCCGTCGCCGGGGTAAAATTGCTGAAAACCGACATCAGGATGATACCTATAACCACCCAGAGTAATATATTTTTTGTCATTTCGTTCAAAACGAATACTCCAACTTTTTTGTATTAGCTTTTATTAATTTAGTCTAATTTCAATCACGGCATTATGCCGAACCATTAATGATATATTATTTTAATATCATTGATAAGAGCTGATAAGAGGAAAGTTAATATTCCGCTTATCCTTTAAAGCCTTTAGCCAGTAAATAAACCTCTGATGAACGGGATCTGGATGCATCAGGTTTGCGGGTTATTACTTTCTGATAACGTTTTCTTAATTCCGCCATCAGAGGCTGAAAACCTTCACCCTGAAACACTTTCATTAACAGGGAACCACCAGGTTTTAATACCTGGTCAGCCAGATCAATGGCCAACTCAAGCAAATAGATACTTTTAGGCTGATCCACAGCCTTTACTCCTGTTATATTGGGCGCCATGTCCGAAATAACAAGATCCACCGGCTGATTATTCAGCACCGCCAGCAATTCATTAAGCACGGACTCTTCCTGAAAATCGCCCTGGATAAATTCCACCTGAGCCAGTTGCTCCATGGGGAGTATATCCAGTGCAACAACCTTACCCTTGCTGCCGATAAACTGCCGTGCGACCTGGGACCAGCCGCCAGGTGCTGAACCCAGATCAACTATATTCATGCCCGGCTTAATCAGCCGGTCTTTTTCCTGGATCTGCAATAATTTATACGCCGCCCGGGAACGATAACCGTCCTGCTGAGATTGTAAGACATATTTATCCTTAAAATGTTCCTGCAACCATTGAGAACTGCTTTTACTTCTTGCCACTTTTAATTTACCTGATTAATTACCCAGGCTATCTACCAGGGATTTGCGTACCAGAGCTAATTATTTATTTTAACTGAAATTAAATGTTATTTCTTCGTGAAACCCATAGAACTAACCGGTATAATTGCCTTTTTCTAAGCAGGTCACAGCATGTCACTGAATAATAAACAAATTCGCTTTTTACGGGCCCAGGCTCATTCTCTGAAACCGGTGGTTATTATTGGCGGTAACGGACTGACTGATGGGGTGATTAATGAAATTAATCAGGCGCTGGATGATCATGAGCTGATAAAAGTTCGGGTTAATGCAGATGATCGGGATGACAAGGCAGCAATGATCACTGAAATCTGCAAACAGACTGAAGCGACCCCGGTGCAGACTATTGGGCATATCGGGATCTTTTTTCGCCGCAATAAAAAGAAACCCCGAATTGAGATTCCTAAAAAGTTATGATTTTTTTACGTATTTAGGCGTAATTCTTATAGCTCCTACCCCTGGAATTTTACAGTCAATGGTATGATCATCGCTGGCTTCGACCAGTCTGATGCCTTTGATTTTGGTACCTATTTTAACAATACCGGAACTGCCTTTTACTTTTAAGTCCTTAATAATAGTAACATCATCACCACTGTGCAGGGTTGCTCCATTGGAATCTTTAACGGTAAATTCCTTTTCTTCCAGATCTTCCTGGGTAAATTCATGAGCACATTCAGGGCAGACAAATAGTCCACCGTCTTCATAAGTATATTCGCTGCCGCATTTTGGGCAGTTTGGCAGGCTTGTCATTAACATTTCTCCCGTAGTATCAAAACAGATGCAACAAAATTTAGTGTTTATGGAAAATAACCAGGATCAGTCCGGTCAGGGAATTAAGCATATAGACTACTGATGCAATACCATGCAGTTTGCCGAATTGTGCTGCGGCTGCAGTGCCTTCTGCCAGCCCCTGAAGTTTTAACTGTGCCATTTGCGGCTGAAGAACAAACTCACCGATAACCACCAGCAACAGCATAAACAGCAGTAGCCAGAAGCTGAGTTCCTGTTTAATATTATCAGAGCGTTTAAACAGGGAAATAAGCAGGACAGTGCCACAGAACAGGCCGATATAACTGACGGCCGTAAACATTTTTCCGGCCAGCATACCGGCAAGCTGACGATCATCCAGAGAGCCGAACAGAACGGGCACAGCAATATAACCTATGGCCCATAAGGCACCTACCCAGAGAGTCAAAAGGATTTTTTCACCACCAGACTGGCTGATAATGGGGCGAAAATTGTGCATATTAATTAAACCTTCCGCTCTATGAAGCGCATCTCATTATTAGTGCCCATTTATTTTTAAAGTATCTTAAACCTGGGAGTGCGGGCATCTTGCCCACATCAGAAATAGCGCACAAACCGGCTTGTTGACGTGGGCAGGATGCCCGTGCTCCCAGGGAGTAGCTCTGGCAGTTTAAAAAAGAGAGGTCTTAGATGTATTTTACTTCAACTATTTCGTATTCAATATCACCACCGGGCGCTTTTACAATGGCCACATCATCCACTTCCTTGCCGATTAGAGCCATCGCCACCGGGGAGGAGATGGAAATTTTTCCGGCTTTGATATCCGCCTCATCTTCACCCACAATCTGGTAGGTAATTTCTTTGTCTTCGGCATCATTATATAACACCACAGTAGTACCAAATACCACCCGTCCGTCATTTTTGAGGGTAGTGACATCGATGATCTGGGCATGAGACAGTTTGCCTTCAATATCCTTGATACGACCTTCAATAAAGCCCTGTTCTTCACGGGCCGCATGATATTCAGCATTTTCTTTTAAATCACCGTGCTCACGGGCTTCAGCAATGGCCTGAATCACTTTGGGGCGGCGTACGGACTTCAGCTCTTTTAATTCTGCTTCCAGTCTTTCTGCGCCAACTTTGGTAATAGGTATTTTGTTCATTTTAGTCTTTATTCCTTTTAATAAGGCTAACAATTGTTTACGCGGAAAGTTCGTTATGAATATCCTGAATACGATAAACATCCACATCGCCGATATGAATACCTTTAATCATCATGGCTTCACATAAGGCATCGGCTGCGGTAATAGTGGTAGAATAGGTTACCTTATGCTGCAGAGCCTGACGGCGGATCATAGATGAGGCTTCAATGGCTTTTTTGCCTTCTGTGGTATTAACAATTAAATCAATCTCTTCATTTTTAATCATATCCACAATATGCGGGCGGCCTTCCTGAACCTTATTAACCACTTCAGCATCAACGCCCTGCTCTGTCAGCAGTTTATGGGTGCCCCGAGTTGCCAGCAGACTAAAGCCCAGGGACTGAATTTTCCTGGCCAGATCCACGACTTTATCTTTATCCGCTTCACGTACACTAATAAATGCCTTACCGCCGGTGGGTAACTCTACACCTGCAGATAACTGGGATTTACCAAAAGCTTCACCAAAGGTTTTACCCAGTCCCATGGCTTCACCGGTGGATTTCATTTCCGGACCGAGAATAGGATCCACGCCGGGGAATTTAATAAATGGAAATACCGATTCTTTTACTGAGAAAAACTCAGGTCTGGCTTCCACCAGATGATTTTGCTCTTTAAGTGACTTGCCAGTCATACATAAAGCCGCCACCTTAGCCAGGGAAATACCGGTGGCCTTGGAGACAAAAGGTACGGTACGTGAAGCACGGGGATTAACTTCCAGTATATAAATATCATCGCCCTTAATGGCAAACTGGGTATTCATCAAACCCACTACACCCAGTTTTAATGCCATGCGGGTGGTCTGATCCCGTAGCCGATCCTGCAGTTCTTCTGACAGGTTATAGGGTGGAATGGAACAGGCAGAATCACCGGAGTGCACACCGGCCTGTTCAATATGCTGCATAATACCGCCTATAAGGACATTTTCACCATCACAGATGGCATCGACATCCACTTCCACGGCATCATCCAGGAAACGATCCAGCAGTACCGGTGAGTCATTAGATACTCTGACGGCGGTGGTCATATAGGTACGCAGTTCTTCTTCGTTATAGACAATTTCCATACCACGACCGCCCAGTACATAAGACGGACGAACCACCAGAGGATAGCCGACTTCCGCAGCCAGCGCCACAGCAGAATCCACATCAGAGGCTGTACGGTTTGGCGGCTGCAACAGCCCCAGTTCTTCAATCATGGCCTGAAAACGCTCGCGGTCTTCTGCCAGATCAATGGAGTCCGGAGACGTACCGATAATATTGGTACCGGCGGCTTCCAGAGCACGCGCCAGTTTCAATGGTGTTTGTCCGCCGTATTGAACAATGACACCTTTGGGCTGTTCCAGCTCAATCAGTTCCAGTACATCTTCCAAAGTCAGAGGCTCAAAATACAGACGATCAGAGGTGTCGTAATCCGTTGATACGGTTTCCGGATTACAGTTAACCATAATGGTCTCAAAGCCGTCATCCCGGCAGGCATGAGCCGCATGGACACAGCAGTAGTCAAACTCAATACCCTGACCAATCCGGTTAGGACCACCGCCCAGCACCATAATTTTTTCTTTAGTGGAGGGCTCAGCTTCGCATTCTTCTTCATAGGTGGAATACATATAAGCCGTATCAGAAGCAAATTCTGCTGCGCAGGAGTCGACCCGCTTATAAACAGGACGGATATTTAGCTGATGACGATACTTTCTGACAGTGGCCTCATCAGTATTAAGCACACTGGCCAGACGGCTGTCTGAAAAGCCCTTGCGCTTAAGTTCACGCAGAAAATCGGCGTCAATATCAAGAATATTTTTACCGCGAATGCTTTCTTCTATCTGGATTAATTCTTCTATCTGCACCAGGAACCAGGGATCAATACCGGTCAGTGACTGAATATCTTCCAGACTCAGCCCTTTACGAAAAGCATCAGCAATATACCAGATACGGTGAGCACCCGGAACACGCAGTGCATGACGCAAGGCATCCAGTATATCTTCTTCACTGTCACCATCCAGTTCATGCACCATTTCGGTAAATCCGTCAGTATCAATTTCCAGTGAACGCAGGGCTTTTTGCAGAGATTCCTGAAAAGTACGACCAATAGACATGGCTTCACCCACAGATTTCATCTGAGTGGTCAGGGTATCATCGGCCTGAGGGAATTTTTCAAAAGTAAATCGGGGGACTTTGGTCACCACATAGTCCAGAGTCGGCTCAAAAGACGCAGGTGTGGCACCGCCGGTGATTTCATTATCCAGTTCGTCCAGGGTGTAGCCAACTGCCAGCTTGGCCGCCACTTTGGCAATAGGGAAACCCGTTGCTTTAGAGGCCAGAGCAGACGAACGGGACACCCTGGGATTCATTTCAATAATAATTAAGCGGCCATTTTTGGGATTAACGGCAAACTGTACATTGGAACCGCCAGTATCCACACCAATTTCACGCAGCACCTGCAGGGAGGCATTACGCATAATCTGGTATTCTTTATCGGTCAGGGTCTGAGCCGGAGCAATGGTAATGGAGTCACCGGTATGCACACCCATGGCATCAAAGTTTTCAATGGAGCAGATAATAATACAATTGTCTTTTTTATCGCGCACCACTTCCATTTCGTATTCTTTCCAACCGATAATGGATTCTTCAATTAACAGTTCATTGGTGGGTGACATATCCAGACCACGTTCACAGATCTCAACATATTCTTCCTTGTTATAAGCAATACCACCGCCAGAACCGCCCATGGTAAAGGAAGGGCGTATAATAATCGGAAAGGCGCCCAGATCTTTCTGTACCTGGGCGGCTTCTTCCATGGTGTGAGCAATATAGGACTTAGGCATATCCAGACCGATTTTGGTCATGGCCTGGCGAAATAAATCCCGATCTTCAGCCTTATTAATAGCTTCTTTATCGGCACCAATCATTTCAACATTATATTGTTCCAGAACCCCCTGCTTATCCAGTTCCAGAGCACAGTTTAATGCTGTCTGCCCGCCCATGGTGGGCAGCAGTGCATCAGGGCGTTCTTTTTCAATAATATTAGCGACCACTTTCCAGTGAATCGGCTCAATATAAGTGGCATCAGCCAGTTCCGGGTCAGTCATAATGGTCGCTGGGTTAGAGTTAACCAGAATGACCCGATAGCCTTCTTCCTTAAGTGCCTTACACGCCTGAGCGCCGGAATAGTCAAATTCACAGGCCTGCCCGATAACAATGGGACCGGCACCGATAATCAGAATACTTTTTATATCTTCACGTTTTGGCATTCTCTGCTCACTAAAAAATGGTGTATTAAAATCTGGTTGTTCGTATTTGTTTTAACTCTTTTTCAGACTCAGGCTGTTGGTCGGCTCTGACCGTTAAGCAGCTCTGGCAGTTTATCAGCTCTAGCAGTTTACTGAGTCTGCTGGTTTATTAATTCAATAAAATGATCAAACAAAGGCGCTACATCATGAGGACCCGGACTGGCTTCCGGGTGTCCCTGGAAACTGAAAGCGGGCTTGTCGGTACGATGTACCCCCTGCAGAGAACCATCAAACAGGGATTTATGAGTGGCTTTAAGATTATCCGGCAGACTGTTCTCATCTACCGCAAAACCATGGTTCTGGGAAGTGATCATCACTTCTTTAGTGTCCAGATCACTGACCGGATGGTTACCGCCGTGATGACCAAACTTCATTTTTACAGTTTTTGCGCCACTGGCCAGTGACAGCAACTGATGACCCAGACAAATACCAAAGACCGGCTTGGAAGTCTGCAGAATTTCACCTATAGCATCTATCGCATAATCACAGGGTTCGGGGTCACCCGGGCCATTGGACAGAAAAATGCCGTCAGGGTTCATGGCCAGAACTTCAGATGCTTTGGTCTGAGCCGGAACCACTGTTACTTTACAGCCCCGATCCGCCAGCATTCTAAGGATGTTTTTCTTAATGCCATAATCATAGGCTACGACATGATAAGGCAGTTCAGTAACCGTTGTCGTACTATTGGTTTCCAGAGACCAGGTACCTTCTGTCCATTCATAAGGTGTTTGGGTCGTCACAACTTTTGCCAGATCCATCCCCTTTAAACCGGGAAAATTCCTGGCCTGAGCAATAGCTGCTGATTTATCTAAATCGGACTTATTGCCTTCTATAGCAATAATAGCCCCACTTTGTGCTCCTTTATCTCGCAGTAAACGGGTCAGCTTACGGGTATCAACATCGGCAATGGCAACAATATTGTGCTTTTTCAGATAGCCGGATAAGGACATTTCACCACGCCAGCTGGACATCAGACGCGGTAAATCACGGATCACCAGACCTTTGGCCATAATGGCATCGGATTCTTCATCGCCAGAGTTGGCACCAACATTACCGATATGCGGATAAGTCAGGGTAACAATCTGTTCTTTATAGGAGGGATCGGTAAGAATTTCCTGGTAACCGGTCATGGAGGTGTTAAAAACCACCTCTCCAA
>JALTKC010000112.1:0-2634 GCA_027076245.1 Gammaproteobacteria bacterium | reverse complement strand
GTATTTTCAGAGCTGGCCAATGAAGTCTCCCGTAAGTCTGTCTAAACTCTTTATTTAAACTTTGGTTAAGCTAATTTAACCTCGGGATTTTACAAGAAATGGCAAAAACTGTCTATCTTAAGTTTAGGTTTGAATAAAATTACTGCCTTATAAACAGTAAACTTCTGCAATCTGAAGTTTACTGTTTATATTGACAAGATTACGACTAAAAACGGTCAATAACCAGCTTACTTGACGGCATACGAAGGTTAGCTGTTTTTACCAGTTTTGAGAGAGGCATATTTTTTACCACTTTAACTCTCTTGCTGATCGCATTTTCAGCATTTCTTTCTGCTTTAAGATAACATCTCAGACTGACACTATCAGAATCAAGCGGCAAATTTTTAATATCCATATTAACACTGATCTTTCCATTGACACTTTCTCCTTTTTTTAAGTCTCTTTTCAGATACTCAAATCCTTCAGACACCGTGCCACGAATTCTTAATTTTTTGTCCCATACTTCACATTCTGCAGCAACCATATGGTTTTGCTGTCCGGCAGAAGAGGGAGTACTGGTCAAATTACTGATCCGGTACGGAAGCTCAAGCTTGATTGATTTATGTACATTCAGGGGAAACTCTTTGTCAATATAAGTCTTTTTAACTTTACCGTTTTCACCTTTAACCATACCATGCAAACGGACAATCAGACGTTTATAGAACTTACCAGCCGTCAGCACCCGATTGGCAGCCGCCCGTTTGTCTTTACCGGAGCCTTTAATGACCAGCCATGATTTTTGTTGACGTGAATCATCCTCCAGTATAGCTTCTGCTTTATCAATACCATAGGCTTCCAGACTGATCCGGATTTTACCTCCCAGAACTACTGGTTCATCAGAATACACATTCAATTTGCTGATATAAACTGTTTTGCCATCTGAAACCTCGTTATAAGGCGTTTTACCAATTCTCGCCTGACCATTCATGGTTGTTGTATGATGCTTTCCGTCAGCCCCCCAATAGTCAGCCTTAAGTTCTCCCCATAAGCCATCAGCATTGGTTGGCTTCAGACAGGCTTCCATAACTGAAGGCCTGATAACTACATTTTGTTTTTCAGAAGCAGCATTTCGAGTACGGGAAAATACACGTCTTACAAGCTCTATTTTGCAGTTTTTTGTATCTGTATAATAAACAGAATAACCGATTATGTTTCTATAAGACAATTCAATGGTCTGCCTCACACCCGCCTTAAAGCTATATCTGCCATTATGTCCGGGGATCAGGTTCATCCAGGGACGACTCAGTTTATCCCCTTTATCAATAACTTTACCCGTCTCACCAAGCACAATGGTTTTAACAGCTTTGGCTCCTGCTTTATTCTCTGCGGTTGCCCGGATATAGACTTTTTCTCGTCCATACCAGGTTTCCTTACCTAAAACAGGCAACCTGATCTGCTGATAAATAACCTGATCTCGTCCAGGGACTGGTTTTAATTCCCGGTTCCACTGACCTTCCAGTTTGACAGGGGTAAAAGCCGCTTGATTTTCAGGTCTCATTTCCAGTTTAATTCGGGCTGCATTTTGAAAAACCAGGCGTAAAGTAGGATAAAAAGTAGTTGTTTCATACTCATCATCATCTGTTATTTTAGTTACTTTTTTTACTTCCAGTGTTTTTATTACAGGGGCAACCAGCTTTGCTGAGCCATAAACCACTTTAAAACGCTGTTCGGCTTTTTTCCGGGCAAACCCAATTTGACGATAAGCAACCAGTGTAAAATTTTCATATTTTGGTAATGTATTCCCGGCAAAACGTTTTTTCAAACTTTCTACTGAGACTGTGTCAGTTATAATCTGTTCCGGATCCAGATTTTTCTTATCCCATAAAATATTTCCATCATGTTTCAGAACAATTTCATCGGCAAAACGGATTTGATAGTTTATTTTATATTTTGCACTATCTGAAATCAGAAAAGTATTATTGGAGCCTTTTTCTGCCGGTTCGGGAATAAAACTGAAAATTCTGGGCTCATAGACTTTTTCATTAACTTTATGGTTCTTTTTATTGGTATTTTTAAAGCCGTCTGCCTTTGTAAATCCGCCTCCGACTTTATCCTGCTTTCCTTTCAGATTTAACGAACCTGCTGTAACAGGTTTATGCATTAACTGCACAGTATAGACAGCTTTACCATAAGGGTTGAACAGTTCAAACTGCATTTGGGTGCCTTCTTTAAAAGACTGACCTAACAGCAGGGAGGCCGGCACAGTAAAACTGGTCCAGCCACCCGTAGCTGACAGTTTATAGGTGGACAGTAACTTTCGACTGCCATCCTGACGCCAGACTTTCATACTCTGTGCATTTTTTGCATCAATATCAACAACAGTGATCTCTTTGCCACCAGACAGTTTTTTATTTCTCTGATTAACACTCTTAATAAGTGGTTTATGGCAACCCCAGATATTTTTTAAAGGATTACACTGGTTCCCTTTGTGTCTCTGCTGGCCAATACTACCTGTTGGCACAAAGCCCTGGGGAAGTGTATTTTTGGCTGAAGGCACCTTCATAACGGGAGCCGGTTTGCTCATAATAGCCGGGGCAACCTGGTGCATAGGTATATCTGGTTTTGCCAGGGCTTTTGCCGATGTGGAAACAGGAG
>JALTKC010000111.1:21250-24306 GCA_027076245.1 Gammaproteobacteria bacterium | reverse complement strand
GTACCTATAGTAATGGTACGGGGCTTCATGGCCTCAGGTACCTCTCTGACCAGATCAATATTTAACAGGCCGTTTACCAGGCTGGCACCGGTTACCTTAACATGGTCTGCAAGCTGGAATCGATGTTCAAAATTGCGCTCAGCAATGCCGTGGTGCAGGAACTGGCGGTTTTCATCTTTGTCCTGATCAGCATGTTTGCCAGTAACGGTTAATACCCCGTTTTCAGTCTGGATATTCAGGTCAGATTCATCAAAACCGGCAACTGCCATGGTAATTCTATAGCTATCTTCGTTAATTAGTTCTATATTGTAAGGTGGATAGCCTGGTTGGCTCTGGGCTGTACGGGTGGCACGATCCAGTCTTGAAAACAGGTCGTCAAAACCAATGGCTGAGCGGAACAGGGGTTCAAAATCAAATGTATTCATAATTCATATCCTCATAAATAAGCAATATGTTTGTAATATGTGTCTAAAACTAAAGTGATCGATTTAACAATCCAATCACATGGAGATAACAGACCTCGTTGAGCATCTGCTATACTTATTGCAAACAGTAAGGATGGATTTTAATTTTTCAAGGGACTTTTTTTAAAAAAAAGCATAAAAAAATGGCTAATAGTTCAAAAGTTTTTAATCAAATTTCGACTCGATTATCCACTGAAACGAATCTACAGAATCAGTTGGCAATTGTGGTAGAGGGGGCAATGGACCTGACGCATTCTGACGCAGGTACCTTATATTCTTTACATGACAACCAGTTTCTTCGCTTTGAAGTAGTGATGAACCGGACTCTGAATATTAATAAAAAAGCACCGGACATTAATTTTCCGGATATTGAGGTGTATAAGGATGGTGAACCGAATAATTCCATGATGGTGGCTTGCAGTGTACTGCAGGAAAAAAGCATCAGAGTGGATGATGTCTATAAAGAAGAATCCTTTAACTTTAGTGGAACCCGTGCCTTTGATGAAAAAACCGGTTATCACACCCATTCGGTGCTCACTGTCCCGATTCGGGATTTTGAGAAAAAAATCATCGGTGTTATCCAGTTGATTAATGCTCAGGATATCAATAAAACAATTAGAGAATATAATGATAAGGATGAAGAACTGGTCAACCTGTTTGTATTACAAACCGCATTTACATTATCATCCAAAATACTGATAGACAAACAGAAAGCCCTGTTTAATTCCATTCAGACAACATAACCAAACTCAATACTTCCCCCTTGCAGACCCCAAAAGCAGGGGGGGAGGACTTAACTCCTAAAACCTACTCTTCTTCCCCCTACCGCTTACACAAAGGCCGTTTATCCGGATTCTCAACAGCCTCAGTAATGGCATTAACGAGTTGCATAATTTCCTCAGGTGTTAAAGCCATCGATAGTTTGTAAATTAAATTGGGATCCACATCGGCCAGCACGGTGGTGCCGTCTGCCAGGTTTACCGTAATGCCGGCATTTTTTATTTCGTTACTGCCTTCTTCCTCTGATACCAGCTGTTCATTTAAATCCATCATTTCATCATAAAAGGCTTCAATTTCCTCAATAGTACCCAGATCATAGTCATCGGAAATACTGATGGTATAGCCTGATTCTTCAACCGATGCCTGAAACTCAGTATCATGCTCAAAAGGAATATCATTGCTCTTAAGAAAATCTTCAAAGCGCTCTAAAGGCTGTTTATGAAAAAATATAAAATCCAGCAAAATAGTATCCTCTGTAATGGTGATAATTGTTTGATTCAGATTAAGTCCGGCAAGTATTTTATGATACTATTCTTAAACTACAAAAAACACTAGAAGAACATGGAACTGCATATATTTCCAGACCGGTTTATTATTGAATACGCTCCGGCATGGGTGGCTGTCATGCTGCTGTCAGGATTGATTTTTTTCTTTATAAGTAAGTCTTTACGTCAGTATTATAAAAATAATTATAAATACAGTTTTCTTCCCGGTGTTATTTTTATCATCAGTTTTGTTTTTCTGATTAGCGGTATCAATCTGTTTGTTTATAAAATTGTCTTTAATAAAGACGGTCTGATCGTTTTTAATATTCATAATTTTAATAAATCAATTAACTGGCAGGCTATTGAACAGGTCCGTTATCTTGAACGACAGAATATAGAAATTATTTATACCGATGAAGAACAGTTACAGGATAAAATTGTTTTAAATCTGGAAGAACTGCCGTATGAGAGCATGAATAAGGTCAAAGTGCTGTTTCGGCTTAAACTCAAACAGCATCACAGGCCACTGCCGGAATGATGATATTTATACCGCTTTTATTATTTTGCCCATAAATTTAAAAGAGAGTGACGCATGCCCGTTATAACAGAACTTGCTGAAAATCTGGAACAGTTTCAGCAATGGCGACAGTACCTGCATTCCATACCGGAAATTGCCTTTGGTGAGGAAAAAACCGCAAACTTTGTTGAGCAGAAACTCCGAGAATTTGGAGTGACGGTGCATCCCCGTATGGCGGGTACCGGTGTTATAGGATCCATTAACGCCGGTAAGGGCAGTGCCAGTATCGCGCTGCGAGCCGATCTGGATGCCCTGCCTATTGAAGAGCAGAACGATGTCAACTACTGCTCCAACCATCCGGGCATGATGCATGCCTGTGGTCATGACGGCCATACCGCCATGCTGCTGGCGGCAGCGCAGTATCTGTCTGAGCATCGTGACTTTAACGGTACCGTATATTTTGTCTTTCAACCGGCAGAAGAAAATGAAGGCGGCGGCAGAAAGCTGGTTGAGGAAGGTTTTTTTGAAAAATACCCGGTTGATGGCATTTATGGTATGCATAACTGGCCGGGACTTCCGGTCGGTCAGTTTGCCATACGCAGTGGGCCGGTTATGGCCGCTTATGATGTGTTTGATATTAGCATTAAGGGCAAAGGTGGTCATGCCGCCGCACCACATAATACGGTTGATCCTATTGTAATTACTGGACATGTCATACAGGCGCTGCAAAATATTACCAGTCGGAATATTAACCCTCTGGATTCAGTAGTGGTGTCTGTAACCCGTATTTATGCCGGAGACAGTTATAAT
>JALTKC010000111.1:0-21240 GCA_027076245.1 Gammaproteobacteria bacterium | reverse complement strand
ATCACACAGATGATAGAGTCCATCTGTCTGGCTTACGGGGCAACTGTGGATATTGACTATCAGAAACGCTACCCATCAACCATTAACACCGATCAGGAAACAGAATTTGCAGCCCTGGCGGCACAGGAAATTGTCGGCTCTGGTAATATTATCTGCGACAGCCCGCCCAGTATGGGCTCGGAAGACTTCTCCTTTTTACTTAATGAGTGCCGGGGCTGTTATGTTTCCATTGGCAATGGCATGAGTGCTTCTCTGCATAATCCCCACTATAATTTTAATGATGCTATTCTTCCGACGGGTGCCAGCTACTGGGTAAAACTGACACAGATGCGTCTGGAATAAAAGGTATCAGTTATGATTTAGTTTATTAGAATCAGCTAATAATTTATCTGGTAAAAACTGCCCAATATCTGTATAATCTGCCCCCTTTCTAACAGCTACTGATTGTTTTTTAAGTTAATTTTCCCGGATTATATATGATTGATCTATGCCCCAAAGACCAGCCCTGTAATGTTAAAACCGAGATACTGTCCGGCCTGACTGTGGCACTGGCGCTGGTGCCTGAAGCCATTGCCTTTGCATTTGTTGCTCAGGTTGATCCGCTGGTAGGGCTTTATGCAGCTTTTATTGTCGGTTTGATTACCGCAACGCTGGGTGGACGTCCGGGTATGATTTCCGGGGCGACCGGTGCACTGGCTGTTATTATGACCGGACTGGTGGTTATTCATGGGGTGGAATATCTGTTTGCTGCGGTGGTATTGATGGGGCTGATTCAGATCCTGTTTGGTGTGTTGCGGTTGGGCAAGTTTATCCGTCTGGTACCGCATCCGGTGATGCTTGGTTTTGTAAACGGTCTGGCGATTGTTATTTTTCTGGCTCAGATAGGCCAGTTTAAAATACCTGATCCAGAAACCGGGGCCAAAGTCTGGATGGAAGGCACCATGCTCTGGACCATGCTGGGGCTGATTGCTTTAACTATGGCCGTTATTTATATACTGCCTAAATATACCAAAGCCATTCCGGCACCTCTGGCAGGTATTCTGGCAGTTTCAGCTCTGGTTATTGGCTTTGATTTACCGGCCCGTACGGTGGGTGATATCGCTTCAATCGCCGGTGGCTTTCCCGAGTTTCATATTCCTATGATCCCGATGGGGTCTATGAATGAGTTATGGGACACCCTGGTGATTATCTTTCCTTACTCGCTGGCCTTTGCTGCCATCGGCTTAACCGAATCTCTGCTGACTCTGACAGTGATTGATGAAATGACTGAAACCCGTGGCCGTGGAAATAAGGAATGTGTGGGGCAGGGAGTGGCCAATGTAACCTGCGGTTTTTTTGGCGGTATGGGCGGCTGTGCCATGATTGGACAGTCCATGATTAATGTCACTGCCGGTGGTCGCGGGCGTTTGTCCGGTATTGCGGCGGCTCTGTTTCTGCTGAGTTTTATCATGTTCACTTCTGATCTGATTTCCCGTATTCCGCTGGCGGCGCTGGTGGGGGTAATGTTTATGGTGGTTATCGGTACCTTTGAATGGTCCAGTTTCCGTATCCTGGATAAAATTCCAAAAACGGATGCTTTTATTCTGATTTCAGTGTCTGCTATTACGGTAATTACGGATAACCTGGCTATTGCCGTCTTTATTGGTGTTATTATTGCGGCGCTGGTATTTGCCTGGAATCATGCCAAGCATATTACGGTGAATATCACCCGTGACAATGAAGATTCCAAGGTATATGAACTGCATGGGCCGCTGTTTTTTGGTTCGGTACACAACTTTCAGGAGCTATTTGATCCGAAAAATGATCCGGATGATGTGGTGGTGGAATTTAAATATTCCAGGGTTTCAGATCATTCCGCTATTGAAGCCATTGATACCCTGGCGGAACGCTATTTAAGTGAACATAAGCGCCTGCATCTGCGTCACTTAAGTCCGGAATGCCGAAAACTGCTGACCAAGGCTGGTGACCTGTGTGAGGTGAATGTAATTGAAGATCCTAAATATTTTGTTGCGGATGATAAGTTAGGATAAGAAGGCATATTTGCAGTAGATAGAATAGCCGGGGGGTAATACCCCCCGTGCGGGTAAATAATCAGACCTTTACATTAATGTTCTGACCCAGATTATCAGGTAGTTTTGGAATTGATTCAATCAACTGTACGGCAGACTGGGCCTGAATATCCATTGATTTTTTCAATACACTGATCCCTACCGGATCATTCTGGCTGACATTGCTTGCAATGGCTGCAGTTTGAACGCCGGATATGTCCATTGTCAGTCCTTCTTAATGAGAGTTAGTTAATGTTGTTAATTTAATTGTTGTAAAGCTTTAGCGTCTGCACTTATCAATACTTTAGTTTAAATCATAAGATTTTTTATAATTTAACTAAAATGTGTAGGATATTGTATATATTATAAGCAATAGATAAGCTTAACCGCTTGATTAAATACACCTTGTTTCATACTCTTAAAGTATGATCTCCTTCCGTAATAAACTGGTTCTTGCTTTTATCAGCTTTGGTATTCTGCTGATCAGTGTATCTCTTATCCTGGTTTTTAAAATGCAGGATATTTCCTTAAAAGAAAACAGTATTGAAAAAGCAGAACAGAGCTTTCAGGCTTTTGATAATAAGATTCAGAATTATCTTAAGGAGTCGGAATATACTCTGCCGGCTATAGAGCGCTCCTATTTTTTTCAGATGTATCTAAAGGATCCTGTGTTTTATAAACAGGAATTCTATCCGTTTATTTATTCCCTGGCTCTGGCATCTGAAAAAAATATACAAATCCGTTTTATTGATAAGGCGGGCAGGGAGCAGCTGAGACTGGAGCGTAACGGCAATACCAATGAGATTAAGTTTATACCAGATGAAAAATTGCAGGACAAAAAGCAGCGTTATTATTTTAATGAAGCCATAAATACGGATGAAAGCCTCTATTTTTCTAAAATTGATCTCAATATGGAACATGGAAAAATAGAACAACCGCCCAATCCAGTTATCCGTATTGCCAAAAAGATCAAGTTTAATAATGAAGTGAACGGTATTCTTATTATTAATCTGTTTATGGGTAAATTTCTTGATGAACTGAGTAGTTCCCCGGTATTTGATATCTACCTGATTGATAAAAATGGTTATTTCCTGATTCATCCGGATAAAAATAAACGCTGGGGTAATTATTTAAAGACGGGATACAATCTCAGGGATGACTTTGGTGTAAAAGACGCAGCCTGTATTTTAAATAATCCTCAATGCCAGACAGAATCGTTTTATGCCAGCCAGATCAAAAGTCTGCACAATGCAGATAAACTCAAACTGATCATCAAGCCCAGGATGGTTCAGATAAGGTTAAAAATGAATGAACTGCTGCAGCAGATGATATATATTTCAGTTTTTGTGCTGATGTTTTCTTTTCCAATTGCCTATATGTTTTCCATTATTCCCGTAAGGCTGAAAAATGAGGTGGATCGTTTAAATGCCACACTGGAAGAAAAAATTGCTGAAAAAGTGAATGAATTAAAAGATACTAATGTGCGTCTGGAAGAAATGGTACTGCAGCGAACCAAAGAACTGGAAGAAGCCAATACCAAGTTATATAAACAGGCTACGATTGATGCACTGACCGGTATCCCCAATCGCCGATACTTTTTTGAAATGAGCGATCGTTATCTGCAACTATCCCATCGAAAACGTCAGACTTTGTCATTTGTTGTTCTGGATATTGATTTTTTCAAACAGGTCAACGATACCTATGGTCATAATATTGGAGACAGGGTTTTACAGCATGTGGTTAATCAGATAGCGGATAGTCTGCGCCGCAGTGATATTTTTGGGCGTATAGGCGGTGAGGAATTTGCCATTGCGCTGCTGGATACTGATCTGCAGCAGGCTTATAACCTGGCAGAGAAAATCAGGCTTACTATTCAGCAGACACCTTATCGTGATAAGCGTAATACAATTATGATCACCATCAGTCTCGGAGTATCCCAGGCACAGCCGAATGATCAGGATATATCCGTAATATTGTCCCGTGCAGACATTGCCTTATACCAGGCTAAAGAAAGCGGTCGGAATAAAGCCGTTTTAAGCAAGCCTGAGGAAATTAAAGCTCAATAATTTCCCTGTCCGGTTTACCGAAGAAATAACCCTGGGCATGAGTGACCCCCAGTTTTTCAAGTAGTTGGGCACTGTCTTCATCCTGTACAAATTCAGCGATACTTTCAATGCCCAGTTCGTTAACCAGCCCCATAATTGCAGTTACTGTTTTGTAGTGACGGGTGGATGTGGTGATGTTTTTAATCAGGGAACCGTCAATTTTAATAATGTCCAGATCCAGATCAGTCAGATTAGTAAAATTAGAATAACCGCTGCCGAAATCATCAATAGCAATACCGCAGCCCAGTTTTTTCAGTTCGGCAATGAAGTTTTTTACAGTGTCAATATTGCTCAACATCTCACTTTCCAGCAGTTCAATATCCAGCCGGGAGGCAACATCCGGGTAAGCTGTAAACTGGGCCATTAAAATTGTGATAATTTCATTGTCTTCCAGATCCGCCATACTGAAATTGATGGAAAAACGATAGTCCTTGTCAGCAAAATAACTGATGGTTTTGTGGATCATAACCCGGGTAATTTCATGATAAAGAGGGGTTTGCTGGGCAATAGGCAGAAATTTAATGGGCGGCATTAATGTACCGTCTTTAAGCTGTAGGCGAACCAGAGATTCGTACTTAACAATTTCTCTGGTTTTTAAATCAATAATAGGTTGAAAATAGGGAATGATCCGGTTTTCACTTAAGGCCTCATTAAGGATCTGGGTCATTTCGATATTGGCTTCAATCTGTTTTCTGACATCCAGACGGCTTGAATAATGCAGCAGATTCGTAGTCGGTCTGTTTTTAAGCTGTTTTAATGCCATGTCAGCCGTTTCCAGTAAGGGGCTTTGATTGGAAACAGCCATGGAAATACGGATACTATAATTAATATTAGCGATGTCATAGGTTCGGTTGGTCAGCAAAATGTCTATTTCATCGGCGATCTGATTGATATATTCTTTATTATTATGTTCACCCGGAAATACTACTGCAAACTCATCTCCGCCAATTCGATAGCATTGCTCCGGTTTGTTACTGAATTTACTCATTAGCAGTTGAGCGACTTTTATCAGAATACGGTCGCCATTATCTGTACCATAGACATCATTGATCAACTTAAAATCACTGATATTAATAAGCAGGATAGCAGGCTGGTCTAGCTGGTTAATATTTTTTTCAAAACTATGCCGATTAAGTAACTGGGTAAGAGAATCATGTCGTATATTATATTCAAGCTTATTATGCAGTTTTAGCAGTTTACGATTTTCTTTCTGTAGGGTGATTAATAAATAGCTAATGGTGATGACGGCCATCATAATCAGGGCAAACAGGGATATTGCAAGGGTATTGAGGTATTGTTGATCATCTTTTTCCAGTTGACTGTAAAGTTGCTGTGCATTTTCCAGATCCTTTCTCAGGGGAGAATTCATGATCATATAAAAGGTTTTTATATACTGGGGATAATTATGCTCCAGAAATTGGGCATGAGACAGGATGGACTGAACAAATTGGTGTTTTTCACCTTTAAATGATTGTTGCTGTAATTGTTTTATCTGTGCTGATATGGGCACTAGAAAAGTGATATCCAGCATTCTTCGAACCTTTATAATATCTGCAATAATATCGTGCAACAGTCTTCCTGCTTCAGAATCCAGTGAAAAATACTGTTTTATTTTCAGCTCCTGACTGGAGAGAAATACACTGGAGTTTTTTATTCCGGCGTTGAGCATTAAATAATATTCAATTAGATCAACGTATTCACTGACCTGAACCTGTAATTTATCGGACTGAATTTTAAGTGGCTGATAATGGGAGGTTTTAAGCAATGGGTGTGAAGATAGTTGCTTTACAGTGTTTAGTAAATGCTGTCGGTCACGAGCAATTTCATCCTGATTGTAATAGGAAAACAGAGCACTTTGTAAAATACCGTAGCTGATCCGCTCCTGATCTTTTTGCAGACTATTAAAGACATTGTTAATGGTTTTATAATTATCTCTGAATTCATTTTCAACCGAATAATAATAAAACAGCATAGCCAGTGATAATACACCGAGAAAGACAGTTACAAGACTTGGAATAATCAGGCGCATTAATTGTCCATAAGAATGGCAGGAGGTTCACCGGTCAGCGTCTTTAAAAAAGCTTCAATTTTAGCTATTTTTTCATCGCTAATCCGGTAGCCCAGGTTATGGAAACTCATAACAATAATAGCTTCTTTAAGGGATTTTGCCGCACCATCATGCAGATAGGGGGCGGTCAGGGCAATATTTCTAAGGGTCGGGACTTTAAAAACGTTTTTATCATAATCTTTTCCGGTTACCGAATAGCGATCAGGGAAAGCATCACTGTATGGGTAAGGATTAAACAGTCCTATTTTCTGAAAAGAATTGCCGCCAATGTTAATGCCGTTATGGCAGGTAACACAACCGAGTTCCTTAAAATTAAGATAGCCTTCCTGTTCTTTTGGACTTAAGGCAATTTCACCTCTCAGATAGCGGTCAAACTTGCTGTTAGGTGTAACCAGTGCTTTCTCAAATTCCACAATGGTATCAATCACCATATCCATGGTAATGTTATCGGTATGATAAACGGTTTTAAAGAGTTTTTTATATTTCTGGCTGGCATTAATTCGCTGAGTTATTTCTTCTTTTGAAAGTGCCATTTCTTTTGGGTTTAATAAGGGGCCATGTGCCTGATCCAGCAGATCAATGGCTCGTCCATTCCAGAACTGGCGAAAATTAAAACGGGCATTTAATACGGTAGGGGATTGTATATTGCCTTTGCGGTTATCCACACCCAGTGATACGGTTCGTTTATCGGCACCACCATAACTGAAGTTATGACAGCTGGCACAGGATATATTCCTGTCTCTGGATAATATCGGATCAAAAAAAAGCTGCTTACCTATCTGTGCTTTGGCCTCATTATAATCCGGCTTCTGCGGTAAGGGGACTATGGGCTCTTTGGCATAAGATAAATGGCTAAGTAAAAAAGTCAGGTATAAGGTGTATATTAAATATTGTTGTAATTTTAAATGCATACTTAAATTGTAGCATTTATTTTAAGCTTGTAAATCAGTCAGGGCTGCACATAAGAAGGGAGTTTAAGGCAGATTAATACCCGCATAGCGGCTTCGAGCACCGTTTTACCCTGCACATTAATGTCCGGTTCAACCGAGGCTGTCCATTCGCTGAGTTCTTCCCAGCCCCAGTTTAAATCAATTTTATGTGCTTCAATAAGCGGCCCGCCCTGGGACCAGAAACGCGAAGGTGCCCATTCACGGGGTTTCATACCGGGACGGGGCACATAGGAGAGTTTATTGTGATTGTCCGGATAAAAAACATCTATTCCAATGGCTTCTGCCACCAGAATATCCAGCTTTACACCTGAGAGTTCGCTTGCTTTTTCCATAAATAATGCTTGCCGTTTTTTTGACACTGAATAGAAATATGCAATTAGCAGGCCGATCGGATAAGAAAGCATTCCCACGCGGGAGCGTGGGAACGAGGACTTGAGGAGGGGGAGATAACTACTTGTTTTCCCGGTTTTCAATCAGCTCTTCAACCACAGATGGATCGGCCAGGGTAGAAGTATCACCCATATTATCCAGTTCGTTACTGGCTATCTTGCGCAGAATACGGCGCATGATTTTACCGGAGCGGGTTTTAGGCAGGCCGGGCGCCCACTGAATAAAATCAATGGTTGCAATGGGGCCGATTTCTTTACGCACCTGTTTAACCAGTTCTGTTTTCAGCTCATCAGTGGCTTCAACGCCCTTAACCAGAGTCACATAAGCGTAAATACCCTGGCCTTTGATGTCATGAGGGAAACCCACGACTGCCGCTTCGGCAACATCATTGTGCAGTACCAGAGCACTTTCAATTTCAGCGGTGCCCAGACGGTGGCCGGAAACATTGAGAACATCATCAACACGGCCGGTGATCCAGTAATAACCATCGGCATCGCGGCGACAGCCGTCACTGGTAAAGTAATGTCCGGGGTAGGTTTTGAAATAGGTATCAATAAAACGTTCATGGTCGCCATACACTGTGCGCATCTGTCCCGGCCAGCTGGCACTAATTACCAGAGCACCGGAGGCTTCACCTTCCATAATATTACCGTCAGGATCCATCAGGTTAGGTTTAACCCCAAAGAAAGGTTTGGATGCAGAACCGGGTTTAAGGGCGGTTGCACCGGGCAGCGGTGTGATCATAAAGCCGCCGGTTTCAGTTTGCCACCAGGTATCAACTATCGGACAGCGGGCATCACCGACCACATTGTAATACCATTCCCAGGCTTCCGGGTTAATGGGTTCGCCGACTGAGCCTAATAAGCGTAGGCTGGCACGAGAGGTTTTCTTCACTGGCTCATCACCTTCACTCATTAAGGCGCGAATAGCAGTTGGAGCGGTATAGAAAATATTGACCTTGTGCTTGTCCACAACCTGCCAGAAGCGGGAGGCATCCGGATAACTGGGAATACCCTCAAACATCAGAGTCGTTGCGCCATTGGCCAGCGGGCCGTACAGAATGTAGCTATGGCCGGTGATCCAGCCGACATCAGCCGTACACCAGTAAATATCGCCTTCCTTATAATCAAAGGTATATTTGTGGCTGACGGCTGCATACAGCAGGTAACCTGCTGTGGTGTGCTGAACGCCTTTGGGCTTGCCGGTAGAACCGGAGGTGTACAGAATAAATAACGGATCTTCCGCATCCATTACTTCCGGATCACAGTCGGTACCAACGGTTTCGGCGATTTTGTGATACCAGACATCGTGTTTGTCATTCCAGTCGATGCTGCCTTTGGTATGCTGAATAACCAGCACAGTATGCACATTGGGGCAGTGTGCAACGGCTTTGTCGGCATTGCATTTTAATGGGACATTTTTTCCGCCGCGTACACCTTCATCTGCGGTGATAACAATCTGACAGTCGGAATCCAGGATGCGGTCTTTCAGCGCTTCCGGTGAGAAACCGCCAAACACTACGGAATGGATAGCGCCAATTCGTGCACAGGCCAGCATGGCATAAGCTGCTTCCGGGATCATGGGCATATAGATACAGACCCGATCACCTTTTTTAACACCACGGGCTTTCAGGACATTGGCAAAACGATTGACATTATCGGAAAGCTGCTGATAGCTGATGTGTTCGGATTTATTCGGGTCATCACTTTCCCAGATAATGGCCGTCTGATCGGCCCGTTCAGGCAGGTGACGGTCAATGCAGTTATAAGTAACATTCAGTTTGGCCCCTTCGAACCATTTGATACTGACGTCATCGGCACTAAAATGCCAGTTGCTGACCTTGTCCCACTCTTTGTCAAAACTCAGAAATTCCTTTGCCATATTACCCCAGAAAGTATCGGGATCATCAATGGACTGCTGATACATGCTGTTATATTTTTCTTCATTAATCCAGGCATTTTCGGCAACTGCGGGTGGAATCGGATAGATCTTATCTTCTGCCATTGTGTACTTTCCTTATAATAAAGTTGAGATTTAAACGTGGGTCATAAAACTGTGATTGATACTTTGTTATTTTTAACATTCTAGCTGAATATTTTCTGCCACCAGCGACGTCGATTACCCGGTGGTTGCATAGCCACTTCCAGATCAATGGGCTGAACCCTGCTGATTATCCAGCCAGGAAGCGGGGGCGGGGCACCATTAGAACCGCAGACATGGCCCAGATTATTCGGATCATAAACTTTAACAAAAGCTGGACTGGTTTTGTCATCCACATAAACAATACCGCAGTATTTTTCATCGTGATCGGCATGCAGCAGTTTATCAATTTCATCGATAAAGTGCAGAAACTGATCAGGGGTACAGGGAGTCAGGGGCGGTTCTTCACCAATGTGATAAATATACCAGTCTTCAGTCTTACCGGACTGCAGGGTCTGCCACAGTTCATCCAGCTGTTCCCAGCGTAAAATACCGACCAGGCGCCCGTGATATTTTTCCATAAAAGGATGTTCGGCCTGTACTGCTGTTTCTGACACTGTTAGCTCCGCGCTCGGTTGTAATAAGTTATTGGGTATGACTTGCTAGGTTAATACATAATTTCAATTTTTTCCATCTTTGGAACCCGCTTTAATTGCCAAATATCAAAAAGGTGCTGCCAGAAGTCCTGCAGGCTCTGATAATGGTTGTCCGGAGCAATATCCTGTCCCAGAAAACGGGCTGCCTGTACCAGTGTGGGTAGATCACAGCGGACTTTTCTGGCCCGGCTCAGTTTGCTGAGTTTAAGCTGCTGTGGTGTAACAGCCAGGGGAATATGAGCATAGATCGGGGTGGGATAGCCAAGTTGCTGCTGTAAGTAGATTTGCCTCGGGGTGGAATCAATCAGATCACGGCCGCGGATAATATGAGTGATATTGCTCAGGTATTCATCAACCACAATAGACAATTGATAAGTAAAGACCTTATCCCGGCGATAAATAATAAAATCCCCCACTTCCTGTGCTAATTGCTGGGTATAGTCACCCTGGATCTGATCCATAAAATTTAGGGGATGACCCGGCACTCTGATGCGTATGGCACATTCTTTATCAGTGCCTGTTTGTTCGGCCTGATTATCTGGGCGGCAGGTGCCGGGATAAATGCCATTGCTGGAACGGGTTTTAATCTGTTTGCGGGAACAGAAGCAGGGGTAGGTGAGTTTTTTTTCATTTAAAGTATTCAGTGCCTGGCGGTAGTCCCGAATATGTCGGCTTTGATAATAAATGCTTTCGTCCCATTCAAAACCCAGTTGTTCCAGAGTTCGGATAATATGTTCTGCTGAGTCCGGAACGACCCGTGCCTGATCAATATCATCAATACGCAGTAGCCACTGACCGTTATGGGCTCTGGCATCGGCATAGCTGGCCATGGCGGCCAGCAGGGAACCAAAATGCAGTTCACCGGAGGGTGAAGGGGCAAAACGTCCCCGATAGGTTTGGCCTGCTGTATTATTTTTTGGCTGTGAATTGGGTTTTTTCAAGTTTTAGGTCTATATTGTGTAAACTACATTGTATAAAAAAGCATCAACTAATAAATGTATCTTATTTGTTTATCTTAACTCTTTATTTCAATTGGGGGGAATTATGTCAGCAGCATCAGAAAAAATAATCATAGAAGGTATTAAACAGGATGGCAATAAGTTCAGACCCAGTGACTGGTGTGAGCGACTGGCCACTACGCTGGCCAGTTTTGGTGATGACCAACGGCTTAAATATTGTAAAAGTGCTCACCCCTGCATTATTAACGGGGTTAACTGCCTGATTGTTGAACGGGATCTGGCTTCAAAATCACCGGAATCCTATGAGTTTTTAATGGCATTTGCCCAGGAGAACCAGCTTAAAATTCAGGAAGATCGGAGAAATAAGCAGGTAGAGGTTCCGGTTGACAGAAGGGAAAGACGGGTTCTGGCCTGAAGTTAATATAAAATTAATTAGTTTCCATACGATGATCTGGAATATTTCTTTTGTCTTTCAAATTATAGATTTAACTGCAAAGCAATTTCCTGGGAGCGCGGGCATCCTGCCCGCGTCAACAAGCTGGTTTGTGCATTATTTCTGATGCGGGCAGGATGCCCGCACTCCCAGGTTTAGGATATTTTATTTATAAACGGATGAACACTATAAACAGCTTATAAAAAAACGGAGTAGAACATCTGTTCTAACTCCGTTTCTGGCTTTAAGCAAGCGGTTAAAGCAGGTATTGTTAACCGGTTTTTTCTTTCAGTTCATCCAGCTCTTTACAGTCAATACACTGGGTGGCTGTTGGACGGGCTTCCAGACGTCGTATGCCGATTTCTACGCCGCAGGTTTCGCAATAACCATAGTCACCGGTTTCGATGTCTTTTAAGGATTCGTCAATTTTCTTGATCAGTTTGCGTTCCCGGTCGCGGGTTCTGAGCTCCAGAGCAAATTCTTCTTCCTGTGACGCACGGTCACTGGGATCAGGGAAGTTGGTCGCATCGTCTTTCATATGCGTCACTGTCTTATCGACTTCTTCCATTAACTCTTTTTTCCAGTCCAGCAATATTTTTTTAAAATGTTCCTGCTGGTCTTCGTTCATGTATTCTTCGCCCTTTTTCTCCTTATAGGGTTCAAAAGAGTCCATAGCACTTTCTGAAGGGGTGCTTTTTCTAGTTGGCATTGATTCAACTCCAGCCTGTTTTTAAAAAGATGTGAATATATAACAAAATATCCAGACTAAGGCAATAAATTCGTGTTTTTTTCCGGCTTTAATGTGATTTTTATGTACTTGTTAGAAATTTGTTGTCTATATCTTTTATTTTAGAATGAAAATAGGTTTTATTACAGTTTTCATGCCTGTTACAATTCTATGATTAAAAAAATTTCTGGAGAAAATAAAAGAATGAGTAATTTAGAAGCCCTGATTTTTGATGTGGACGGTACACTGGCCGATACCGAGAAAGACGGTCATCTGGTGGCCTTTAATATGGCCTTTGAAGAAGCAGGGCTGGACTGGAACTGGAGTGTGGAACTGTATGGCCGTCTGCTGGAAGTAACCGGCGGTAAAGAGCGCATAAAGTTTTATCTGAGTGATTTTTATAAAGATGAACGGGGTGATGAATTTGAAATTCCAGCCTCCATTAACAAACCTCTGGATGAGTTTGTCGCCGATCTGCATGCTGCCAAGACCCGTTTTTATATGCAGTTAATGGAAGAAGGCGCCGTGCCTCTGCGTACCGGAGTAGTGCGCCTGTTTAACGAAGCGCGTGAGGCCGGGTTGCGTCTGGCCATTGCGACAACGACCACTCCGGCCAATGTCACTTCCTTGCTGACTCATACTCTGGGAGCGGACGCTATTGACTGGTTTGAGGTCATTGCTGCCGGAGATGTAGTGCCTGCCAAGAAACCCGCTCCGGATATTTACACTTATGCCATGGAAAAAATGAATCTGTCTCCTGAGCAGTGTCTGGCTTTTGAAGATTCCTATAATGGCATACTCTCTTCTAAGGGGGCGGACTTAAAAACCATAATTACCATTAATGATTATACGGCTGATCATGATTTTTCCGGTGCGGAGCTGGTACTCAGTGATTTTGGTGAGCCGGATCAGCCTATGAAGGTGATTGCCGGACAGTGTGATGAACCTTGTTTTACTCTGGACTGTGCCAGGAAAATCCATCAGGGATGAGTCAGCCTGCCAAACATTCCGGGCATCCTGATCTGGCTCCGCGCATGGACGGTATTGAGCCGTTTCATGTTATGGCTTTGCTGGGCGAAGCCCGTGAGCTGGAGCGGCAGGGGCGGGATATTATTCATCTGGAAGTTGGGGAGCCGGATTTTGATACCCCGCAGCCCATTATTGAGGCCGGTATAGCAGCGCTGCAGCAGGGGGATATTCATTATACTTCCAGTCTGGGTCTGGCATCTCTGAGAGAGGCTATTGCCGGTTATTATCAAGAACGCTTTGAGGTAGCTATACCAGCCTCCAGAGTGGTGGTGACACCGGGAGCATCCGGTGCACTGCTGCTGATTATCGGCATTCTGATTGGCCGTAATGATGCGGTTATGCTGGCGGATCCCGGTTATCCCTGTAACCAGAATTTTGTACGTTTTGTAGACGGGCAGATCCAGTCGGTGGCCGTAGATGAGCGTACCGGCTATCAGTTAACGGCTGATCTGATTGAACAGCACTGGAGAGAAAATACTAAAGCAGTTTTAATTGCTTCTCCGGCTAACCCTACCGGAACCATGGTCAGTGCGGATGAAATGGCGCGGATCAGCGAGCGGGTCAAAGCCCGGGGTGGCTATCTGATTGTGGATGAGATTTATCAGGGGCTGGTTTATGATACCGAGGCGGCTACAGCCTTACAGTGTGCTGAAGATAATCAGCATCTGATTATTATTAACAGCTTTTCCAAGTACTTTCAGATGACTGGCTGGCGGCTGGGCTGGTGTATTGTACCGGAGCATTTGCTGGAGGCCTGTGACCATCTGGCTCAGAATCTGTTTCTGGCGGCCCCGACCACGGCCCAGCGGGCGGCACTGGCCGCTTTTGAGCCGCAAACCATTGAGATTTTAGAGCAGCGTCGGCGTATTTTTCAGCAGCGCCGGGACTTTCTGTATCCACACTTGCTGGAGCTGGGCTTTAAAATACCTGTTAAGCCTCAGGGTGCTTTTTATTTTTATTGTGACTGTTCTGCACTAACCGATAACAGTATGCAGTTTGCCCATGACCTGCTGTACCAGAGCGGTGTCGCTATAACTCCGGGACTGGACTTTGGCACTAACCAGCCAGAGCGTTATGTGCGTCTGGCCTATACCCGTGACATACCGGCGCTGCAGCAGGCGGTTGAACGCATGGCCGGCTTTTTGGCAGACAGGCGTACAGGTTAATAAATACCGGTGAAATTTAAAGAACCTCTGATTAAAGCGACTCTGATAAAACGTTATAAGCGTTTTCTTGCCGATGTTGAATTAGAAGATGGACAGGTGCTTACAGTGCATACGGCCAATACCGGTTCCATGGCAGGCTGTGCTATTGCCGGAACCAGTGTATGGCTGAGCAATAGTCACAACCCAAAGCGTAAATACCTTTACAACTGGGAAATTGCATCCACAGAAACCGGACAGAAAATCGGTATCAATACCCATCTGGCCAATTCACTGGTTAAAGAGGCCATTGAGCAGGGCTGGATCAATGAATTAAACGATTACCAGAGCATCCAGACAGAAGTACCCTATGGTCAGGAAAAAAGCCGGATTGATTTATTAGTGACCCAGAGCAGCGGCCAGCCATGTTATATTGAAGTAAAAAATGTTACGGCCAGCTTTGAGCCCGGTGTGGCGGCCTTTCCCGATGCCATAACGGCCAGGGGAAGTAAACACCTGCGGGAACTGGAATGGGTGGTGCAGCAGGGGCACAGGGCGATTATCTTTTTTTGTGTACAGCGGGAAGATTGTCAGACTGTACGGGTGGCCAAAGAAATTGATCCGCTGTATGCACAGACACTTCAGGAAGTCATGGCAAAAGACGTGGAAGTACTGGCTTACGGCGTAAAATTTCTGGAAGATAAAGAACAGAATCCCACCGGGATTGTTCTACAGAATCGGCTGGAATTACAAGAGCGAAAATAAGGAACTCTAAATTTAATGTTTAAACCCCTCTCACTTTTTATTGGCTTTCGATACACCCGGGCCAAGCGGCGTAATCAGTTTATCTCCTTTATTACCCTCAGTTCCTTTATCGGTATTGCCATTGGCGTCTGGGCGCTGATCACCGTACTGTCAGTAATGAACGGTTTTCAGGCTGAAATCCGTGACCGTATCCTGGGTATGGCTTCTCATGCCACCATCAGTGGTTTAAACGGCACCCTGGAAAACTGGCAGTCTATGGATAAACTCATTGAAAAACAGCCGCATGTGCTGGGTGCCGCACCCTATATTGTTAAGGAAGCCATGCTGACTAATAATTCCAATGTTAATGGGGCTCTGGTCAGGGGGATTGATACTGAAGAAGAAAAAACAGTATCTGATGTCTCAAAACATATTTATAGAGGCAGTTACGAAGCCTTAAGTCAGCAGAAATACGGGATAATACTAGGGCGTTATCTGGCTCGCTCTATAGGTGCGGTAGTGGGTTCCAAAGTGACTATGGTGACGCCGTCTGCCAATGTCACACCGGCGGGCATTATGCCGCGCATTAAGCGTTTTACCGTAGTGGGTATTTTTGAAGTCGGCCATAATCAGTATGACTCCAGCATGGCGCTTATCCGTCTTAAAGATGCTCAGACCCTGTTTAAAATGAAAGGCAAGGTAACGGGCATACGTCTGAAACTGGATGATCTGTATCAGGCACCGCGGATCAGCCGGGAAATTGAACAGAAACTGAACGGTTATCACCGGGTTATTGACTGGACCCAGCATCATGCCAATCTGTTTCGGGCCATTAATATCGAAAAAACCATGATGATGATTATCCTTTCTCTGATCATAGCTGTGGCGGCATTTAACATTGTTTCCACTCTGGTTATTGTGGTTAACGACAAGCAGGCGGATATTGCAATTTTAAGAACGCTGGGAGCCAGTCCCGGTATGGTCATGCGGATATTTATTTCTCAGGGGATGGTTATTGGTGTGGTGGGTACCTTATTGGGCGTAACGACCGGAATTTTAACCGCCCAGAATATCGAAACACTGGTGCCGGCACTGGAACATTTTCTGGGTATCAAATTCCTGGCACCGGATGTGTATCTGATCAGTGACCTGCCTTCAGAAATGAAATGGTCGGATGTTATAATCACCGCCTCTATTTCTTTTAGTCTGACTGTACTGGCCACTATTTACCCAGCCTGGCGGGCATCGAGAACTCAGCCGGCGGAGGCATTGCGTTATGAGTAATATTATTGAATGCCGAAAACTGACCCAGTATTTTGATGATGCCGGGGTACGGGTGGATGTATTTCACGACCTGGATCTGCAGATTAAAAAGGGCGAGCGGGTGGCTATTGTTGGCGCTTCAGGTTCTGGTAAAAGTACTTTACTGTATATGCTTGGAGGCCTTGATCGGATTAAGTCCGGTACGGTACTGATTGACGGGCAGGATATTGCTCAGCTTAATGCTAAAAAACTGGGTGAATTGAGAAACCAGGCACTGGGCTTTGTATACCAGTTTCATCATCTGCTGGCGGAATTTACCGCCCTGGAAAATGTGGCCATGCCTTTATTGATCAGGGGTGAACCGGTACAGAAGGCCAGAGCCAAAGCCACAGAATTACTGAATAAAGTCGGTCTCAGCCATCGTCTGGGACATAAACCGGGTGAGTTATCCGGGGGCGAACGGCAGCGTGCGGCTATTGCCAGGGCGCTGGTTACAGAACCCAAATGTCTGCTGGCAGATGAACCGACCGGTAACCTGGATAATCATACTGCCCGACAGGTTTATGATTTATTGATCCAACTAAATGAACAGCTGGGTGTCAGCCTGGTACTGGTGACCCATGATGAACAGCTGGCCTCAAAAATGGACAGGGTGCTGAGACTAGCAGAAGGGCAGTTATCGGAAATCAGCCCTAAGTCTTGAATCAGCCCTGAGCTTTATAGCAGCCCTGAGCTTTATAGCAGCCCTGAGCTTTATATTAGTCCTGATCCTTGAATAAGTTATCAAAAAAGATCTCTTCTTCTTCTGTCAGAAGGCTGCTTTTATAATCGTTTAAGGATGTATTATCAGGCCGGGACTGTCGGCGTTCACCGCTGCGGCGTTTCTGCTGGCGCCGCTCAGTTTTAGGCCAGGCAGCGTAATGATTTTTGACATGCTCAATCCATTGCACACTACCAAATTCATAATCCACCTGACGCCGATCCTGTCTGCGTCGTTCAGATATTTTTCTGGTGTCGTTTCGTATCAGCATAAGTCATATCTTTAATTTAGAATTATTATTGTTTTTAAGTGTACTTTTAGACATTATAACTAAAATTTAGCTCTATTTGTATATTATGATTTACTGAATTAAAAATGTTTCTGAAAAATACAATAATCAATACTTATTAGTGCTTGATTATAATCATGTAAGTGATAATTAATTTCATTTACAATACTCTTTTTAACTCTGATTTAACTTTGAGGTTTTTCATGACGCTGGATCAGCTTTCTAAAGGTGAATCCGCAATTATTACGGCGATTCATGCTAACAGAGAATTAAAAAATCGTTTTAATTCTTTTGGCCTGGTTAAGGGTGCCCGTATTTCAGTAGAAGAACGTTCCCTGGGTAAAAAAACCATCCGTGTGCGTATTAACAAGACCCGAATTGCCCTGCGATCGGCAGAAGCAGAGCAGATTGAGGTTAAATCATGAATAACGCAGTAAAAAGCGTAGTAAAGAGAGCAGGCAGGAAAATCATTAAAGTCGCTCTGGTCGGTCAGCCTAATGTTGGCAAAAGTGCGTTAATTAACTCCATCGGCAATGCCCGATTAAAAGTAGGCAATTTCAGCGGTGTTACGGTCAAAAAAGAAGTGGTACGTTTTGTCCGCAGTGATTATGAATTTGAAATTACCGATTTACCCGGTTCCTATTCCCTTACGGATTACACCATTGAAGAACGGGTTACGAAAAACTACCTGGATGAAGGTGAATACGATCTGATTTTAAATGTGGTGGATTCAACCAATATTGAACGAAACCTCTACCTCACCACTGAACTTCTGGCACTTAATAAAAAAACAGTCATTGCTCTGAATATGACGGATGAAGCCGTCAATGAAGGGGTGCATATTGATGAACAGCAGCTGAGTAAAATCCTGGGTGCCCGCTGTGTTAAAACCTCTGCTTTAAAAAAAGCCGGCATTGATGAACTGATTAATGCCATTATAGAAACGTATAATTCCAGACTGCCTGATCTGCACCTGCAGTTCAGTGAACCGTTTGAAGAAGAAATTGCCCATATTGTTGATTTCCTGCAGGCAAAAAAGTTTCAGTGCAAAATCAGTCTTAAGGCGCTGGCTATAAAACTGCTGCGTGAAGACCGGCAGGCCTACCAGCGTTTTTATGAAGAGCCGATATGGATTGAACTATTACCCATCATCAACAGGGCCTACCAGCATCTGTACCTGCATTATGATACCAGGGATCTGGAAGATATTTTTAATGATGAAAAAAATGCCGTGGCGAAAGGGGCGGTAGCAGAAACCGTCGTATTTGAAAAGGACAACCGCCTCAGTCTAACCGATAAAATAGATGCTCTGCTTATGCACCAGATCGTCGGACTGCCCATTTTTCTGTTTATGATGTGGGGGCTGTTCCAGCTGACCTTTGATATCGGTAGCATTCCTATGGACTGGATTGATGCTTTTTTTGTGGCGCTTATTGACGGCACCAAAAAATTCCTGGGGCATACCGAACTGGCTTCTGTAATTGCAGACGGAGCCATTGCCGGGGTTGGAGCCGTGATTCTGTTTCTGCCCAATATTATTATTCTGTTTTTTGGCATTGCCCTGCTGGAAACTACCGGTTATATGAGCCGGGTGGCCTTTCTACTGGATGGTTTTTTTCATAAATTCGGCCTGCATGGTAAATCCTTTATCCCTCTGGTGACCGGTTTCGGCTGTTCAGTACCCGCCTATATGGCCGCCCGCACCCTCAAAAATGACCGGGACAGACTGCTGACCCTGTTTATTATCGGTTTTATGAGCTGCGGTGCACGACTGCCGATTTATGTGCTGTTTGTGGGGGCTTTTTTTGCTGAGCATCATGCCGGTAATATTCTGTTTCTGATTTATATCAGCGGGGCTTTACTGGGTGTTGTGGCAGCCAAAATTTTAAAATTAACGGTCTTTAAGGGCAAAGATGAACCTTTTGTAATGGAAATGCCCAAATATCGTCTGCCTTCTTTTAAGCTTATCTGGCATACTGTATCCGGTCAGGCGCTTATGTATTTAAGAAAAGCGGGCACCTTTATCCTGATGGCTTCAATACTGGTCTGGTTTGCCGGTAATTACCCCAAACAGCCAGAACTGGAGCAGGCCTGGCAAGTTAAAATTGAACAGGCCGCCGATGATGCTCAGGCTGCAGCACTGTCTAATGAGCTGGCACGGCTTAAACTGGAAAACAGTTATCTGGGTATGATTGGCCATGCCTCTGAGCCTTTCTTTGCCCCTCTGGGCTATGACTGGCGTATGGCGGTCGCACTGGAAACTGGACTGGCCGCCAAGGAAGTGGTGGTGGCTACTCTTGGTGTTTTATATGGTCTGGGTGATGATATAACGGAACAGCATACCGGACTGATTGAAAAAATCAGGGAAAATATTTCCCTGCCCGCCGGTATTTCCTTTATTGTTTTTGTTATGATTTACCTGCCCTGTCTGGCGGCATCCATGGTCTTTATGCGTGAGGCCGGCGGCTGGAAATACCTGGGTTATCTGTTTATATTTACTACGGTAACGGCTTGGCTGTTATCATTTGCTGCGTTTCACATTACAGGGATGCTGGTTTAAACGTATGAAAGAACTCATTCTGGAACTGCTGGCTAATTTCTGGCTGCTGCTCAACTCCATTGCTGTATTTATTCTTATCGGTGTTATTATTGCTGGTATCTTTAAATTATTTATTCCTGATTCTTTTATAAAAAAACATCTGGGACAACATAATTTTATGGCCAATATCAAGGCGGCGGTACTGGGCATACCTCTGCCGCTGTGTTCCTGCAGTGTGATCCCTTTTGTGACTTCGCTGAAAAAAAGCGGCGCCTCCAATAGCGCCATCCAGACCTTTCTTATTGCCACACCCATTACCGGTGCTGATTCTATTATGGCTACCTATGGTGTATTCGGCTGGCTGTTCACCCTGTATCGTCTGCTTTCCTCGGTTATTATTGCCCTGCTGGCGGGTATACTGACGCTGCTGTTTACTTCACAGGAGGAACAGGAAAAATCTGAAGCTAGATCGGCTGATGCCGAATCTTCCGTTAATACCGCCGGTATTATGTTCAGTCAGGCTGCTCCGGTGCAGAATATTTCCATAGCCAGTACATCAGTTGTTGGTAAGCCGCTCAATATTAATGTTGTTAAAGCTGAGGATGCCAATACCAATCCTGTATTTGATAAAACACAGAAAATATTGAGCTATGCTTTTGATGATATTTATAAAGATTTTGCCCGCTCTTTAATGATAGGCGTATTTATTGGTGCTCTGATTGTAACCTTTATGCCGGAAAATCTGGTGGAGTATTTATCATCAAACCAGTGGTTAAATTATCTGCTGGTACTGGCTATTTCACTGCCCTTATATGTCTGTGCTACCGCATCTATTCCACTGGGGCTTTCTTTAATGAGTGCCGGTTTCTCACCGGGCGCCGCCTTTATTTTTCTCACCGCTGGGCCGGCCTCTAATGCCATTACCATGAGTGTCGTCTATAAAACTCTGGGTAAATCTTCACTGGTTATTTACCTGTTTTCTGTCCTGACTGGCAGCCTGCTGTTTGGTTATCTGTTTGATGCATTTTTTGCAGACAGTTTAAATTCTATCCATCTGCTTACCGATCAGGAAGAAGTCCCCGGTTTTATTGATCAGGTGTCTTCCGTGATCCTGCTGTATCTGTCCATTAAATACATCTTTAACAAAAACGCAAAAATTATTAATTCCGGCGGTGGCTGCAGCGGTGGCAGCTGTTGCGGTTCTTCTACCTGATCACC
>JALTKC010000110.1:1134-7095 GCA_027076245.1 Gammaproteobacteria bacterium | reverse complement strand
ATGAAGCCATTATTAACTATGTGCGCCGTAATTACGGCAGTCTGATTGGTGAGGCCACGGCTGAACGTATTAAACAGGAAATTGGTTCTGCCTATCCCGGCAATGAACTGCTGGAAATTGAAGTACGCGGCCGTAATCTGGCAGAAGGGGTACCCAGAAGCTTTGCTCTGAACAGTAACGAGATCCTGGAAGCCATTCAGGAACCCTTATCCGGTATTGTCGGTGCCGTTAAAATTGCCCTGGAACAAACCCCGCCGGAACTGGGGGCTGATATTGCTGAAAAAGGCATGGTTCTGACCGGCGGCGGCGCTTTATTGCGTGATCTGGATCGCTTATTATCCGAAGAAACCGGCCTGCCGGTTATGATTGCCGAAGATCCGCTGACCTGCGTGGCACGCGGCGGCGGCCGGGCACTGGAAATGATGGACGAAGTGGGTACGGATTTATTCAGTCTTGAATAATCCGGATTTTCCTGTTTTTCCAATAAGTTTTAACCCTGAAGCAGATAACACGCCGGAGCAATAACCATTAAACAGTTATTTGACGAAGACTCCTCCTATCTGGCCCGTCTGCTCTTTGTAATGATCTTTTCCATCATTCTTATGACGGCGGATCATCGCACCTCTATGCTTGATGGTGTCAGAAGTGCGGCCAGTATCCTGCTGTATCCCTTACAGACCATTGCCAGTACTCCAACCGATGTAGGCAGCTGGCTGGATGAGCAATTTTCTTCTCACCAGACATTAATCGATGAAAACCGCCAGCTTCACTCCGAAAACCTGCTGTTAAAAGCCCAGTTACAGCAGTTTGCCTCCCTGCAGGCGGAGAATATCCGTCTGCGTTCCCTGCTTAAATCGTCTCGCAAGCTGCGGGATCAGATGCTGATTGCCGAAACCATTGCCGTGGATCTGGATCCTTATAAACGGCAGATTGTGATTAACAAGGGACAGCGAAGCGGCATCTACGCCGGCCAGCCTATTCTTGATGCCTACGGTATTATGGGGCAGGTCATTAACCCCGGCATTGCTTCAAGCAGCGCTATTCTCATTACTGATCCCTCTCATGCCATTCCGGTACAGGTTAACCGTAACGGACTGAGAACGGTGCTGTACGGCACCGGGGCCGCCAATTATCTGGAAATTTTAAACCTGCCTAATAATGCCGATATTGAAATCGGTGATCTGCTGATCACCTCTGGACTGGGCGGGCGTTTTCCTGAGGGTTATCCGGTGGCCACCGTTGTGGATATTAAACGCGATCCCGGTCAGCCCTTTGCCCGCATTATTGCTGAAGCATCGGCACACCTGGAGCAGAGCCGAGAAGTTCTGCTGGTTATGGCTCAGGAACATGAACCTCAGTTACTGTCTGAAACAGGGCGCAATGATAAGAACCAAACGCCTTCTGCCGGGTCTAAAGCCGATAAAACTTCTGTAAAAAATACTCACGGAGCCAGCCATGAGTGATCGTCCGGCCGCCCATGGCGGTATTATTATCTGGCTTAGTTTTGGAGCAGCCTTTATTTTAACCATGATCCCCCTGCCCGAAAGCCTGCTAATGTACCGCCCGGAATGGCTGACTCTGATCCTGATCTACTGGTGCCTGGCTCTGCCGCACCGGGTCGGGGTTTTTACCGGCTGGCTGGTGGGTTTTCTGCTGGATGTTCATATGGGCAGCGTCCTGGGAGTGCATGCTCTGACACTGGCCGTGGTGGCTTATCTGGCCTATAAACTGCACATCCGTATCCGTTTGTACCCGCTGCTGCAGCAGTCTCTGATTATTTTATTACTGGTGGCTTTGTCGCAGATGCTGGTACTGTGGATCAGCGGCATTACCGGTAATGCACCGGGCAACTGGTCTTACTGGATGCCCTCTCTGACCAGCATGGTGGTATGGCCGTGGGTATTTTTCCTGATGCGCGCTATCCGCCGTATGTACGGTGTTAACTGACTGGAATTATGGCCGCCAGACAACTTATTAAGGATCACTTTATAGAACTGCGGATTTTTCAGCACCGCAGTATTGTGGCCATTGTTTTTACCATTGTCCTGTTCGCCATTCTGGCCGCAAGGCTGTTTTACCTGCAGATAACCAACCACGATCACTTTACCACACTATCACAGAATAACCGGGTTTCCGTACAGGCCATTCCGCCCACCCGCGGACTGATTTATGACCGCAATGGTATTATTCTGGCAGAAAACCTGCCTTCCTATACCCTGCAGATCATTCCTGAGCAGACCAGAGATATTGATAATCTGATTGAAGAACTGGCCACGCTGATTGCAATCCGCGATGTGGACATTAAAAAATTTAAAAAAGAGGTGAAGCGCAAACGCCGTTTTGAAGGCATTCCCCTGCGCTTTCGTCTGACGGATGAAGAAGTAGCGATTATTTCTGTCAATCTGCACCGCCTGCCCGGTGTGGAAATTCAGGCTCAGTTAACCCGCTATTACCCCTACGGCAGGGAAACGGCCCATGTGGTCGGCTATGTGGGGCGCATCAATGAAAAAGAATTAAAAACTCTGCCGGTCACCAATTACAGTGGTACCAACCATACCGGCAAACTGGGTATTGAAAAGTCCTATGAAGCCCTGCTGCACGGCCAGGTCGGTTATCAGAAAGTGGAAACCAATGTCCGCGGCCGGGTATTACGGGTACTGGAACGCAGCAATCCCACACCGGGAGATGATTTATACCTTAATCTGGACATTAATTTACAGAAGGTAGCCGCCGAAGCCTTTGAAGGCAAACGGGGTGCCCTGGTGGCTATTGATCCACAAAACGGTCATATACTGGCCATGCTCAGCATGCCTGATTATGATGCCAACCTGTTTGTTAACGGTATAGATTCCAAAACCTACAAAGCCCTCAATACCTCCTGGGAACGGCCTCTTTACAACCGCACCCTTCTGGGCAGCTATCCTCCCGGCTCAACCACCAAGCCGTTTTTTGCTCTGGCGGGCCTGGAACTGAATGTAATTGCGCCGGATCATGAAATATTCTGTCCCGGTTTTTATCAACTCAAAGGCAAGTCCCACAAGTACCGTGACTGGAAAAAATGGGGGCATGGTAAAACCGATATTACCAAATCCATTGTGGAATCCTGTGATGTCTTTTATTACGACCTGGCCTTTCAACTGGGCATTGACCGCATGTATGAGTTTATGAGCAGTTTTGGTTTTGGACAGCGCTCTGGTATTGATATTCTGGGTGAACGCAGCGGCCTGATGCCCTCCAGAGAATGGAAAAAACGGGTGCATAAGCAGGTCTGGTTCCCCGGCGAAACGGTTATTGCCGGCATTGGTCAGGGCTATGTGCTGGTTACACCACTGCAGCTGGCACTGGCAACCGCCACCCTGGCCAATGGCGGAAAGCTATATCAGCCGCAGTTAGTCCATTCTATCAAGCGTAAATCCGATCCCATCCCTCGGCTGGTTACGCCACAGCTGGTACGGGAGATCAAAGTCAACCGTCCATCGAACTGGAAACAGGTATACCATGCCATGACCGAAGTGATCCATGGGCGTAGGGGAACCGCACGGCGCTTAAACAAGCCGGACATGCGCTATAAAATTGCCGGTAAAACCGGTACGGCACAGGTATTTACCGTAGCCCAGGATGCTTCCTATAAAGAAGAAGAACTGGAAGAGAGGCTCAAGGATCATGCCCTGTTTATGGCTTTTGCACCGGTCGATAATCCCAGGATTGCGATTGCTGTGGTGGTAGAAAACGGCGGCCACGGCGGCTCGGTTGCCGCCCCCATTGCCGGCAAGGTCATTGAAGCCTATTTAAGCCAGTTCAGTGATGAGGAACTTAAGGCACCGCCGGTTAATACCGATAAAAAGAGTCATAAAGACCCCACCCAATCACACGAGAGTGGAGATAAACAACATGGCTAATCAGTCATCCCGACAGGGCCTGTTTTTTCGGATGCATATCGACCTGACTCTGCTGCTTGCTCTGCTGGCACTAATAACCGCAGGACAGGTGATCCTCTACAGTGCCGGCGGCGAAAATATCGCCCTGATGCAGCGCCAGTGGATCCGTCTGGGGGTCGCCTTTGTTGTTATGCTGGCTATTGCCCAGATTTCCCCGGACACCATGCGCCGCTGGTCTCCGGTATTGTTTATATTCGGTACCATTATGCTTATTGCTGTCCTGCTGGTAGGCACCAAAGCGCTGGGTGCCCGGCGCTGGCTGGATCTGGGGCTGTTTCGTTTTCAGCCGTCAGAAATGATGAAACTGGCCGTACCCATGATGATTGCCTGGTTTTTGTCTGCCGGGAATATACCACCTGGCAACCGACGTGTTTTTGCGGCTCTTGCCATCCTGATTATTCCGGTACTGCTGATTGCCAAACAGCCCGATCTGGGCACCTCCCTGCTGGTCAGCAGTGCCGGATTATTTGTTATTTTTATGTCCGGTGTGTCCTGGCGCCTGATCCTTGGTTTTATTATCGCCGGGATCAGTTTTACCGTGCCCATGTGGTTATTCTTAATGCGTGACTACCAGCGCCAGCGGGTACTGACCATGCTCAATCCGGAGTCCGATCCTCTGGGCAGCGGCTATCATATAATCCAGTCCAAAATAGCCATCGGTTCCGGCGGTATGTTTGGCAAAGGCTGGCTGAACGGTACCCAGTCTCACCTGGAATTTTTACCGGAACGCCATACCGATTTTATCTTTTCTGTTTTTGCCGAAGAATTTGGTTTCAGCGGGGTACTTATTTTACTGACCCTGTATTTGTTGATTATCTTTCGTGGCATTTACATAACCACCCAGGCCCACGGCACCTATGCCCGGTTACTGGGTGCCAGCGTGGTGCTGACTTTTCTGATTTATATTTTTGTTAATATCGGCATGGTCAGCGGTATTCTGCCCGTAGTGGGTGTACCCCTGCCACTGGTGAGTTATGGCGGTACTTCCATTGTGACATTAATGGCAGGATTTGGTATTTTAATGGCCATTCATACCCATCGTAAACTTTTGGCCCATTAAGTATTAAGTGTTAAGTGTTAAGTGTTAAGTGTTAAGTGTTAAGTGTTAAGTGTTATCAGGATAAGTTTGTGGGTTATTTAAACAAGGAAATTATATATGTTCATGGAAATTAAGCGTGTTTTTCTGTTCAATCTGACTTTAACAATATTTATTTTTTCAAGCAGTTTTTTTTCGAATACTGCTTTTGCCGCCAACCTGGTACAGGATGAGCAGGTGCAAAAATTTATTCAAACTATGGTCAGAAAGCATGACTTTAATCGTGATGAGCTGGAAAAGCTGTTCAGCCAGGTTAAGATCAAACAGAAAATCCTTGATGCCATCAGCCGTCCGGCAGAAAAGAGTAAGCCCTGGTATGAATACCGCAATATCTTCCTTAAACCCCGGCGAATTAAACAGGGCATACAGTTCTGGAAAGAAAATCGGCAGATTATAGACTATGCTCACAAAATCTATGGGGTTGCCCCGGAAATTATTGTCGCCATTATCGGTGTTGAAACCTTTTACGGCACCCGTCAGGGCAACTACCGGGTGATGGACGCCCTGTCCACCCTGGGTTTTAAATACCCCAAACGCAGCCGGTTTTTCCTCGGTGAGCTGGAGCATTTTCTGCTTATGAGCAAGGAACAGGGCTTTGATCCCTTAAGCAAAAAAGGGTCTTATGCCGGAGCCATGGGTATGGGGCAGTTTATTCCCAGCAGCTATCAAAGCTATGCCATTGATTTTGACGGTGATGGAATCAAGAATATCTGGAGTAATAAAGCCGATGCTATTGGCAGTGTCGCCAATTATTTTAAACGTCATGGCTGGCAGAAAGACCAGCCGGTTGCGGATAAGGTCAGTCTGAGCAAGGCCAGCAGCCTGAGTCCCAAAGATGCCTGTAAACGCAGTTGTAAACCCAAACTGACGGCCGCCGATTTTAAACACAAAGGTGTTACAGGCAAACTGTCTGTCAGTGATAACACC
>JALTKC010000110.1:0-1124 GCA_027076245.1 Gammaproteobacteria bacterium | reverse complement strand
CGTTATAATCACAGTACCCTGTATTCTATGGCGGTTTATCAGTTAAGCCTGGAAATTAAAAAAGGTTTTGAAAAGAGTAAATAATATGCCCCATCGCCTTCTGCGATTGCCGACGATTTTGACCAGCCTGCTTATTCTGGTCGCATGCAGCAGTTCCCCGGATATTTATACCCGCAGCAAGGACGGCCCGCCGGCTTCCTGGGGCGATGTTTCCAAAATACCCGATGCTGTTCCAAAAAAGGAACCGCGCAGTAAATCCGGTAATCCATCCTCCTATGTAGTATTTGGCAAACGCTATTATGTGATGAAATCGGCCAGAGGCTATAAGGAACGGGGCATTGCCTCCTGGTACGGCAGCAAATTCCATGGTAAACGCACCTCCAGCGGAGAACCCTATGATATGCACGGCATGACTGCCGCACATAAAACCCTACCCTTACCCACTTATGTCAAAGTCACTAATCTGAAAAACGGCCGTCAGGTCATTGTTAAAGTCAATGACCGGGGGCCATTTCATGACAACCGCATTATCGATTTATCCCATACCGCGGCCATTAAACTGGGTATAAAAGGCACCGGCACCGGACTGGTGGAAGTAGAAGCCATTGATCCGGATAACTGGGACAGCAACACCAGAACCGCACAGTCAGCCCCTGTGCCCGTTGCAGACGCACCGTCTGAAACCATTACAAAAGTACCGGTTCCAGAAATCAACGGTATTTTTCTGCAACTCGGCGCTTTTGTCAGTTCTCTTAATGCCTATGCCCTGAAAAACAGAGCTAATAATGCCCTTGGTTCCACTCTGGCCAGTGTCAGCAGCACACTCAACGGCAGCCAGAAATTCTACCGGGTACGCATCGGCCCCCTGGATAATGTGGAACAGGCAGATAGCCTGACTGAACGCCTGACCCGGAAGGGGTTTAATACTCCCAGTGTGGTGATTGATTAACCCCTAAACAGTTTGAACGCTAAGAAACAGTTTGAACACTAAAAAAACCGTTTGAACCTTTTAGAAATTTTTTTGCCCAATTGATTTAGAATTTGAGGAATTGTTTTTCTAATTTGACGGTTTTTAAGTTAGAATTCCAACTCACTACAAAACAGGCCTGTTATTGTTAATATGC
>JALTKC010000109.1 GCA_027076245.1 Gammaproteobacteria bacterium | reverse complement strand
GATTAACACTCAATATGAACCCCTTATTTAAGCGGCATAGCCTGTTTACAACGGCTATTGTATTATTCATTTTATTTCATTTACCCTCCTGCAGTGTCAATACAAAATTTGATGATGCAGACTATCGTCCTGTGGGTGCTTCTGCCCCTCTAAACTCTAAAATTTATACCCTTGAAGAAACCACTCCGGTCATTAAAGAGACTCAGGATGAACAAATTGATAACAGCAATATCCGCTATGTTAAACCGGGAGAATCTTCCAGACAGATACCTAAAACCAAACCCATCCGCCAGTCAGAAACCCGGACTGTTTCCAGAGCTGATTCCGTAACACCTGTCTCATCCGGTTCAGAAAGCCATTCTGGTAACAGCATAACCCATTCCATTAAGCAGTTATTTAACAGCCGCTACGGCCAGCCGGATACCATTATCAAAATATCCAGAACGGTACAGATCCATTGTAAGCAACAATCACTAAATAGCCGTTCATCTGCTTCTTCCGGCTTTAAACTTTGCCGTTACCAGTTTCCGGATTTTTGCGGTGCACACCAGTTTTCAGTATTATCTAAAAATAATAGCGAGATGCTGATGTATATTGACCGTAAATATCAACGCAATATTATCGATACCCTGTCAGGCAATGCTCAATCAGCGCCCGGATTATGGGACGAGGATGATTATGTATCCAGTGAATTATTAACTGTCAGCCAGTTGTTAAACAGACATCCCGGCAACAGTGAAGAACTGGGCTGGATAATGGCAGCCGGCCCGAATGAAAAAGCCCAGCTGGGGCGCTCTTATTATACGGCCATAGAGGAAACCTCAAAATGTTTTTAATCGCTTGAATTATGGCTGATATTCTGCTATTTATAAGGTTAAATATTACTGAGGTAACCAGGCTAAAATGAAATATGTATTCAGACATACCGCGATTATTGATCATGAAGTGGAAGCGGATGATATTGTTGAAGCCAAGAAAAAGTTCTTTTCTGATGTGGCTGAAAGCGAAGAGTTTTTTACCAGCGCCAGTAAAGTCGTGACAGACGAAAGGATTAAAATATTAAATGACAAAGGCCATCATATTGATACCTTTAATATTTATGATGATGTTTAATCCATTCCTGAGCGTTTAGTCTTTATTTATTACTGCTGTACTTAATGGCTTTATGGATCACAAACTTGTTGTTTGTGGCGACTAAAGTCTGGTTGCCGAACAGTTTTTTCAGTTTGGTATGATAACCCAGGTGCCGGTTACCTACTATCCAGAGCTCTCCCCCGCTTTTTAAAACCCTCCTGGACTGTATAAACATCTGCCAGGCAATCCCATCTCCCACGACATGCTGTTGATGAAACGGTGGGTTGCACAGGATCAGATCAGCCTGCTCAGAGACAAAGGATTCCAGAATATTCGTGCTGATAAAATGAAACTTTGGACTATCCCCCAGATTATTCTGCAGGGTCATTCTGGCTGACTCGACCGCCATATAAGACTCATCTACCGCATAGATATCCGCCAGGGGATAATATTGAGCGGCCTTTAAGCTGAGCACGCCATTGCCACACCCCAGATCAATGATAGTCTGCGGTGCCGGATTGATTTTATCCGGAAAGTTTTGCAGAAAAAACCGGCTGCCGATATCCAGCTGCTTACGTGAAAATACA
>JALTKC010000108.1:1200-1664 GCA_027076245.1 Gammaproteobacteria bacterium | reverse complement strand
GTGCATCTGCTCTGCAGTGCCTTCAAATATCCGGCCACAACCGCCGGCAAAGAGGGTATCTCCAATAAACAGACTGCTGTCTCTGTTATTTTCACCATGGTATAAATAGGCAATATGCCCAAGTGTATGTCCGGGTACGTCTAATATTTTAAACGATAAGCCCATGGAATTCAGTGATACAGTCTGTGTTTCATCCAGTTTATGGGTGATAGCCGCTATGGATTCACGGGCCGGACCGTAAACGGGTATATCAAACCGGCTCAGTATTTCCCGGATACCGCTGGTATGGTCACCATGATGATGGGTAATAAAAATAGCCTGCGGCTGGTACTGGTTTTGTTCAATACACTGGAGGACGGGCCAGGCTTCTCCGGGATCGACGATAATAATCTGCTTTTCTGCCTGCTTTTCGGGTAAACCGTGAATAAACCAGATATAATTATCTTCAAAGGCAGGAATTCGAC
>JALTKC010000108.1:0-1190 GCA_027076245.1 Gammaproteobacteria bacterium | reverse complement strand
ACCTTTAATGACTTTTCTAATAACGAGCCGGATGACTTTTTTAAGGAATTCATAACCTTGTATTATGGCACAAATTAAACCGTAAAATGAATAAGCCCAGGGATAAATTTTTATCTTTTAACAGAAAAAATCCGCCCAAAGACCCCAGGCCCTGTGTTTTTAAACATCCCTGGCAAATGGTTCGCCAGTGGTATCAGACAGAGCTGGGTCAAGCCTTTCTGCACAGTGAAAAACAGTCCCTCAATAAATTACTGGAACAGGTTTTTGGTTATAACTTATTACAGTTGGGCTGTCTTGATGACAGCAGTTTAACAGATTCTTCCAGAACCTCTTTTCAGTATATCTGTGAATCGGCTAAATACTTAAACAATGGTTATAAACTTCCAGGCCAACAGGTCAGCTATGTAGGTGAGTTCCAGGACCTGTCAATACAAAGCCATTCGATTGATGCTGTTCTGTTACCTCATACCCTGGAATTTGAACCTGAACCGCACCAGATTTTGCGGGAAGTTGATCGGGTTCTGGTGGCTGAGGGCAAAGTAGTGATTATGGGGTTTAATCCATTCAGTCTCTGGGGCTTCTGGCATAAATACTGGGAGATAAGAAATCGTATTGCCAGTGATGCTAACCGGGAAAAGGTTCCTTTACCATCCTGCGGCCATCTGCTCAGCCAGAAACGCTTACGGGACTGGTTAAAACTGCTGGGTTTTGATATACAATTGGTCAGTGAATATTTTTATCGTCCGCCGGTAAAAAATGCCGCCCTGTTAAAGAAGCTGGAATTTATGGAAGTTGCGGGCAGAGCCTCACGCCTGTTACCGGCCGGCGGCTACTTAATGGTGGCCACAAAACGGGTCTCCACACTAACGCCCATACCTCAAAAATGGAAATTTACCAAGGCCATTATCGGTTCAAATACCATTGAACCGGCCGGTTTTAAAGATTTAAGAAACCATCAGGTTGCAGGTAAAAGCACCCTGTTAAAAGAAAATGAAGATTAAAATTTATGGATAATAAAGTGTATATCTATACAGATGGAGCCTGTAAAGGTAATCCCGGTCCAGGCGGCTGGGGAGCCTTAATGAAATATAAGGATACTGAAAAGGAATTTTGCGGTGGAGAAACACTGACGACTAATAATCGTATGGAAATGAAAGCGGCAATTGAGGCTCTGTCCCAGTTAAAACGTC
>JALTKC010000107.1 GCA_027076245.1 Gammaproteobacteria bacterium | reverse complement strand
GATATTAATATGGCACACATTCTCGTTGTGGATGATTCACCGACAGAAACACACATCATTTCTTCTGCACTGGAAAAACAGGGCCACCGGGTTTCGGTCGCCGTAGATGGTAAAGATGGCGTTGAAAAAGCCACGCAGCTTATGCCCGACCTGATCTTAATGGATGTGGTTATGCCTGAGCTGAATGGTTTTCAGGCAACCCGGCAATTGAGCAGTCAGTCTGAAACGGCCAATATTCCGGTCATTATGGTGACTACCAAGGATCAGAAAACCGATAAAATGTGGGCAGAACGCCAGGGTGCCAAGGGTTATGTCACCAAGCCATTTATTGAAAGTGACCTGATTGATGAAGTAAACCGTTTATTACTCAGTTAAGAGCCGACGGAAAAATAAATGAATTTTGAACCTCAAAACCCGGCTGAAATTATTCAGCTGCTGCAGGAAATGGAAGCCTGGAGCAGAGCGAATGCCGCACCATTGCCGCTGGAAGAAGAAATCAAAACCGTGTGGTCGGGTATTGGTTTTCGTATCGGCAAGCACCGCTTTGTCGCACCCATGCAGCATGTCCGGGAAATTATGAAATACCCGCAGCTATCACAGGTGCCCGGCAGCAAGGAGTGGGTTCGGGGAATTGCCAATATTCGCGGCAACCTGCTGCCGATTTTTGATTTGCAGGGGTTTCTGTCTCAGGCAATAACACCAGTACGACGGGAAACCCGTATTCTGGCCATTGCCAGAGACAAATTAAATGCCGGTCTGATTGTGGATGAAATTTACGGTATGAAACACTTCGACCAGGAGTTGTTTGATGCGCGTATGCAATATGATGTGCAGTGGCGCAATTATATGCAGGGTGGTTATGACATCAACGGTGAAAGCTGGGTGGTGTTTAACCTCAATAAACTTATTGAGAGTCAGGACTTTCTTAATGTGGCTCTTAAATAGGGCCGCCGGTAGCAGCTGAATACAGCATAAACCCGTTTAAATAATAAATACTACAAAAACACATAGTGATGATTTAGGAGCCGATTGAAAATGCAAGGTGAAACTACAAACAGAAAGAGCGTCTATATGCCCTTTACACTCCTGGTGGTGTTCGTGGTGGCCATGGTAGTGGTCTACTGGATGGCCTTTACCAAGGAAAACCGGGATACCCAATACCTTTCCCTTGTAACGGAACAGAGGGTTTTATCTCAGGGGCTGGCTAAATCGGCCACTCTGGCTGCTGCCGGTAATGAGGATGCCTTTACCAAGCTTAAAAAATATCAGCAAGAGTTTGGTAAAAATATGGAGCCGCTTAAGGCGGCTGATCCGGAAACCGGGGAAAGTACCCTGCCGCCCTCTGCCCTGGAAGCGTATAACCGGCTAAACAAGACCTGGCGGGAATACAATAAACACATCAATACCGTATTAAACAGTCAGGAAACCATTCTTATTCTGACCGAAGACATTAAGGCTATTAACGAGCAGATGCCGGATATGCTTAATGCGACCAATGAAGTGGCTGAAATTCTGGTGGAAGCCAATGCGCCGACCCGCCAGGTTTATCTGGCTACTCAACAGTTAATGTTTATTGAACGGATCTCCGGCAATATTTCAGTCATGATGTCCGGCAGCAGTGACGCCGCACAGAGCGCACAGCGTTTCGGTCTGGATACTGCAACCTTTAAGCGGGTTCTGGATGCCCTGTTAAATGGCAGCAAAATGCTGGGTGTCGAAAAAGTTGATAATCCTGAAGCCGTCGAACTGCTGATGGAAATCGCCAGTCTATATGACAGCATTAAAACTAAAGTCGCCGATATTCTGGAACGTTCTCCGGAAACCTTTGAAATTAATAATAGTGCAATGGCACTGTACAGCAACTCAGACCTGTTGCTGGAACAGATTGGTATCCTCGGTGAAACCTATCAGGAAGCGGTAGCTAATGATACCACGCTGTCCGTAATCGGTAATGTTCTGGCCGGTTTAACGGTATTTATGTTCTTTATGATTGGCGCTCTGCTGATTTCCCAGGAAAAACGTATTGCCCGGGAAACCGAAGAACAGCGTAATGAAATTGAGGCTCAGAATAATAAAAACGAAGCTGCTATTATGCGGCTGCTGGATGAAATGGGTGCCCTGGCCGATGGTGATCTGACCGCACACGCCACGGTTACGGAAGACATTACCGGGGCTATTGCTGACTCTATTAACTATACCATTGACGCCTTAAGAAACCTGGTTACCCAGATTAACGACACCACGGTACAGGTATCCTCTGCGGCTCATGAAACACAGGCAACCGCCATGCATCTGGCAGAAGCAAGTGACCAGCAGGCGGCTCAGATCACAACAGCCAGTTCGGCGGTTAACCAGATGGCAGCCTCTATTGAGGAAGTATCGGCCAACGCTAATGACCTGGCTAATGAAGCAAGTAAATCGGTTGAAATTGCGAATAAAGGTTCCATGGTGGTACAGGATACCATCAGTGGTATGGATACTATTCGTGAACAGATCCAGGAAACCTCCAAACGGATTAAACGTCTGGGTGAGTCCTCTCAGGAAATTGGTGATATCGTTGAAATCATTAATGACATTTCTGAACAGACCAATATTCTGGCATTAAATGCGGCGATTCAGGCGGCCATGGCCGGTGATGCTGGTCGAGGCTTTGCGGTGGTTGCGGATGAGGTTCAGCGACTTGCAGAACGTTCCGGTAATGCCACCAAGCAGATTGAAGCCCTGGTTAAAACCATTCAGGCGGATACCAATGAGGCAGTTATTTCCATGGAACGCAGTACTTCAGAAGTGGTTCAGGGAGCCCGCCTGGCACAGAATGCGGGTGCTGCACTGGAAGAAATTGAACATGTATCTTCCTCACTGGCAAAACTGATTCAGGCTATTTCAGATACCACCAGACAACAGTCTATTGCAGCGGTCAGCATTTCTGACTCAATGAACGTAGTACAGGAAATTACTACACAGACTTCAGCGGGCACTAATGAAACAGCTGCATCCATTGGTAATCTGGCAGAGCTGGCTAATGAACTGAGACAATCCGTTGCCGGCTTTACCTTACCCAGCAATGATGAAGATTAATTATTATCCGGACACTTGCCAGCACTTTAATCATCATGCAGTTTTTATAAAGGGCAGGAACTGATGGGTAAATTGGGAAAACAGACGGGTTAATGGTGGCTCTTAATAATACCCTGTCAAACTTTGAGCAAATGGATGAAATTCAGTTTCAACGCTGGACGAATCTGCTTGAAGACAGAACCGGTATGCACCTCCCAAAAGAACGCCGTTCATTTCTTGAAACCAGTCTTGGCCTGAGAATGAAAGAAATTGGTATGCATGATTATGCAGACTATTATGAACATTTACAGTCCGAGCGTTATGGGCAAAGAGAATGGTTGACTCTGGTGGATCGATTAACGATTCATGAAACCCGCTTCTTTCGTCATCAACCCTCTATCGATGTCCTTGAACAGGTTATTTTACCAGAACTGTTTGCCGCAGAACCGCAACGAAACAAACTGCAGATCTGGAGTGCCGGATGTTCAACAGGAGAAGAAGCTTATACCCTTGGGATGGTTGCTGATCAGTTTATCAGGCAGCCGGAACCTCAGACCCAACAGAGCAGAAACTGCTATATCGCCGTTATGGGAATGGATATCAGTGTTCCGGCACTGGTGACAGCCCGCAAGGCAACTTATGACAAATACAAGGTGCGGTATGTTCCGGAAGACTATCTGGAGCACTATTTTAACCGGCAGCATGACGGACGTTACCAGGTTAAGGATGAACTGAAAAAAAGAGTCTGTTTTGTACCCTTTAATATTATAGATATGAAAAAAGTACTGCTGGAACCCATGGATATTATTTTCTGTCAGAATGTGCTGATTTATTTTAATCGGGAACGACGTAAGCAGATTATTGAGCAACTGGTAAAACGTCTGAAAACTGGTGGTTATCTGGTACTGGGAGCCGGTGAAGCACTGACCAGTCCTCATGCAGAACTAAAAAAAATAGATTTTACAAACGCCCTGGCATTTGTAAAAAAATAACGATAATAATGATAAGTGATTATATAGATACATAAAAAATGTATCTGACATTAAAACTGTGGAGCAAAAATGGCGACCGATTTTGAACATGGCGGCCTGAAATGGGTAATTGATGAGATTTATGAAAGTCTTAAGCAGGCTCGTGTACATTTTGAATCTTTTGTAGAAGATGATGAAGACAGCTCTCAATTGCAGTTTTGTACTACTTATCTGCATCAGGTTTCCGGCAGTCTGAATATGCTTGAACTGGGCGGTGCGGCACTGCTCAGTGAAGAAATGGAACAGCTTTCACAGGCCATTTATGATGATAAGGTCGTACGCAGGGAAGACAGTTTTGAAGTATTAATGCGGGCTTTGATACAACTGCCCGATTACCTGGAGCGACTGGAACGCGGTGCCAGGGATCTGCCCATGGTACTGCTGCCCTTATTAAATGATCTACGGGCATCCAGAGGTGAACAACTGTTGACCGAAGGGGCCCTGTTTTCCGCCGATCTCAGCCTGGATAAAATTACCCCCGATCCGGACAATGGTATTGATCCGGGACAGCTGGCAAAAAAGATCCGCCATCATTTTCACCTCGGTTTACTGGGCTGGTATCGTGACAGCAACAGTCTGGCCAGTTTAAATAAAGCCAGGAAAGTCGTTTCCAAACTTAGAGAAACCTCAAAAACCGCCAATTTCTACCAGCTTTTCAGTCTCCTTGAAGCCTTTATTGAAGGTATGATGGATAAGGGGATTGAACCGAGTGCCTCAACCAAGTTATTGCTGGGACAGGCCGATCGCTATATTAAACAGTTAATAGACAGCGGTGAGTCCACCGAACACTTCAGTGAAGAACTCGAGCAGGATTTAGCCAGCCTGAAAAAAAACCTGCTGTTTTATATTGCCCATAGTAAAAAGCCTGACAGTGCTACCGGCGGGCCTTTAGTTGAGGCCATTAAGCAGACCTACCATCTGGCGGATATTATTCCGGATGAAGATGAGCTTGAAGATGCCAAAGCCAGTATGGGTGGCGCTAATGCAGAGCTTATGCAGGCTGTTACCGATGTTATTGCTTCTGACTTAAATTATGTTAAGGAGCAGCTGGATGTTTATGTGCGTAATTACCGGGAAGATGAAGCCCCGGCAGAGAATGAACAGCAGCAGGAAGATTTGCGGGCTATAATCGGCATTATGTCGCAGATATCCGATACCCTGGCCATGCTGGGACAGAGCGCGCCAAGAAATGTGCTGCAGGAAAAAGTTGAATTATTAAAAGACATTATTGACGGTGAAGAAGCGTCAACCCGGGAGGCACTGGATGGAGTGGCCAGTGCTTTGCTGTTTGTCGAGTCTTCTTTGGCCAATATGGGACAGGGTGGACTGTTCGCTGCTTCTGATGATGAGTCAGTGGATCTGTCACAGATGGAAATATCCGAACAGGAGAAACAGCAGCTATCAAACAGTGTGATTGGTGAGTCAAAAACAGAACTACAGAAAGTTAAGGAACATATTATTGCTGTTTTTGATGGTCATGAAAACGGTGAAGACAGCGAATCTCTGCAAAAACATATTGAGGCGGCTAATAACGGTCTGCTCAGTATTGCCGGTGTACTGGATATGCTGGACAGGACACAGGGCAGTCAGATTGTTAAAGACTGTGCTGAATTTGTGGCCGGGAATTTATTGCAGGGTGATGAGCTGCCTGCTAAGGAACAACAGCAGTATTTAGCTGATACCATTACCGCTGTTGAATATTACCTGGATGCAATTCTGGAACAGCAGCAGGATCTGTCCATTATTGAAAGTGTGGCCCGTTCCGGTATTGATAAGTTATTAGGTCGTGAACCAGAACAGGAAGAGGAAGAATCTGAGCTCAGTCAGGCACTGTTTACCTGGATGGATGATGTGGCTAATGCGCAATCCAGGGAAAACTTGTTAACCATCATTGCTTCTGTGGCCGAGCAGGTCAAACTGCTGCAGCATGACAAGGCGGAAGATATTGCCCACCAGATGAAATCCATGATCAGTCTGGTAGGTAATAATCAGGCTGCTCTGAATGATGACATTTCCAGTACCCTGCGCTGGGCAACAGAAACACTGAACCGCATTATCCAGACTGCGGCAGTAAAGTCTGCTGATACCGATAATGCACTCATATCGGAAGAAGTATCAGAGCAGACAGAAGACCCCCAGGAACAGGCTGCAGAACAGGCACCTGATGAAACCCTGTCAGAAGATACCGGTACAGAAGAAGAACTAACAGAACTCACTCCCGCTATAGAAGAAAATACTGAAGAAAACGAAACACCTGTACTGGATATTGTTGATGAGGCTGAACCAGCAGTTCAGGCAGAAGACACTGCACCAGATGAAACCTCAGTTGAAGAACATCAGGATGAACAAGCTGTCCCTGAAGTTAAACTTGAAAACGATCCGGCTAATGAATACCCGGATATAAAAAAACTGGAAACCTCAGATGATATCGATCCGGAAATTATGGAAATCTTTATCGAGGAAGCCCAGGAAGAAATTGCAAAGATTTCAGAGCTGTTCCCGAAATGGCGTGATAATCATGAAGACATGGAACTGCTCAAAGAGATCCGCCGTTCTTTTCATACTCTTAAGGGTAGCGGACGGCTGGTAGGCGCTTATGAAATGGGTGAGTTTGCCTGGGCCTTCGAGAATATGCTCAATCGGATTATTGATAATACCATTGTAGTCAATGAGCTGTTAAAACAGACCATTGATAACGGTATTGAGATGTTGCCGGAAATCATTAAGGCCTTTGAGCAGCAGCGTCTTTCCAATGTGGACTCTTCCCGTCTGGCGGCTTATGCCCATATTTTAAGTAAGGGAGATTCCTTTGATATTAACTGGTTAACGGCAGGACAGGCAAAAGTAGAAGACGATACCCTGACAGCAGCAGCGGAAGAAATTGTAGAAGAACCAGAGGAGCAGCAGGCAGAAAAAAGCACTGAAGAAGGAGCAGAAGAGCTTGATCCAGTGTTACTGGAAATATTTGCCAATGAAGCTGCCGGGCATCTTACAAATATCGAACAGTATATCGAGCAGT
>JALTKC010000106.1 GCA_027076245.1 Gammaproteobacteria bacterium | reverse complement strand
GGGTAGGCTCATAAACCGGTGCGGGTTTAGGTTTGGCTTTGGGTTTTGGTTTTTTAGCTGCTTCTGGTTTAGCGACTTCTTTTTTAGCTTCAGTCTGAGCAATGGCCATGGCTTCTTCAGCCGCAGAAGGCTGCTCAGTTTCAGCGGGTGTCGTTTTATCCTCTGCTGCACCCGCCGTTTCATCCTGTGCAACTTTTTCTATGGCAACTATAACTTCTTCTGCAACTTCTTCTGCAACTTCTTCTACCGCATCGGCCTCAGTAGCCTCTTTAATAACGGTGATTTCTGTAATTGTCTGACCATCAGATTCAACCAGGGTTTCTTCTTCAACAATTTCAGCTGGTTCTTCAATGGTTTCTTCGGCAGCCTCACCTTCAGGTGTTTTATCGGCTACTGGCTCGACTTGTTCTTTTTCCTGCAGTTCCTTCTGTTTCTGCAGGGCAGCCAGGCTTTCATCTTTTAGCTGTACCAGAGAAGCCTTGGTTTTTAAGATTTCTTCAAGCTCTTTTATTCGTGCCTTGAGTTCCTGATTTTCAATTTCTTTGGATTCAAGCTCTTCACTGGCCATAGCCAGCTTTTCTTTCAGAGCCCTGGCATCACTGGCCAGGCTTCCCTGGGCACCGGCAGAACCTGATTCACCGGAGGCAATCAGTTTTAACTGACCATCATTAACGGCTTTTTCATCGGCACTTCGATCGCTGCGATCAACTGGACTGACCGTACTGACCTTTTGTGCCCTGGCTTCTTTCCAGGCCTGATATTGTTCCTGAACCTGACGACGGGCACTGCGGCGATCCAGCTGATTTAAACTGGCGGCATCTTTAATTCTAAGTACATAACCCGCTTTAAGGTTATTGATATTATTATTCACAAAAGCATCAGGATTATCTCTTAACAGAGCCATCATCATCTGATCAATGGATACATTGGCCGGTGCCATTTGTTTGGCAATGTACCATAATGTGTCATTTTTCTGGGTAGGCCCGTAAACCAGCTCACCGGTGCTGCCGGAATAAGACGGTTGTGAATGGGAGCGTTTTACTGTACCAGACGAAGAAGAACCGGAACTGCGCCTGACCTGCGCCGCACTGGAAGTCGTTGCAACAGAAGGCGCCCGGGAATTAGCTTTTACAAACTCCGGTGGATCCACAAGCATAGTATACTCACGCAGTAATCGCCCCGAACCCCAGCTGGCTTCTACCAGGAAATTGGCATACGGCTCTTTAAACGGTTTACGCGTGGTAATAGAAATATAATTTTTACCGTTTTTCTGAATCACCTTAAAGCGAAACTTTTTCAGGTAGTCACTGAATTCTATATTTGAACGGGAATAAGCTTTACGGGATGCCAGTCCAACATGCAGAGATTCAAGATCTTTTTTTGTTGCCGATTGCAGTTCTATTTCTGCTTTTAGAGCCTGATTCAAGGTTGAATTAACCTGTATATCCCCCAGACCTAAAGCCCAGCCGGCCATTGGCGACATTAACACTGATACAGTACATGCAAGAATTGATTTCCGCACTTGCTGACTCCCTATTTTATATTTTTCAGAAAACGATATGTCTTCAAACTAGTATAAAAATTTGTGATAAGCAAATTCCTGCAGAAATCATTTCCGAAGAAAATTTTTATTATCATAATTCTATTTTGCTTACAGATTGTGAAG
>JALTKC010000105.1 GCA_027076245.1 Gammaproteobacteria bacterium | reverse complement strand
CCGCTAGTTGACGCGGGCAAGATGCCCGCGCTCCCAGGTTAAAAGTATTTAATTAATAAACGGATGGACACTAATTAGCCCTCTTAATTTTAAAGATTGTTTAACAAAGCTCAGGTTCTGCTCACTATGAATTTTATTGAAACCCGTGGTAATGACGGCGAACATCCTTTACAGGTCACTTTTTCTCAGGCGATTCTGGCACCAATTGCCTCTTATGGGGGAATATACGTTCCTGAGACACTGCCGGAACTGGGCGACCGTTTTTTACAGCAGCATGTTAATTCTTCCTATAAAACACTGGCTAAAGCCGTGCTGGATGCTTTTGAAATAGATATAGAAGCCGAGGTGATTGATGAAGCGCTGGCTTTATATGATAACTTTGATGATCCGCAAAATCCTGTACCGCTGGTTAAGGTGAAAGATGATCTGTATGTCAGTGAGCTTTATCATGGTCCGACCCGGGCATTTAAGGATATGGCGTTGCAGCCTTTCGGAGTGGTGCTGTCCTCACTGGCACAGAAACGCAATGAAAACTATCTGATTATGGCCGCCACCAGCGGTGATACCGGCCCGGCGGCACTGGAAACCTTTAAAAACCGGCCCAATGTGCAGGTAGCCTGCCTGTATCCGGACGGCGGTACATCCGACGTTCAGAGACTGCAGATGGTGACGGAAGATGCGCCAAATCTGAAAGTTATTGGTATTCATGGCGATTTTGATGATGCCCAGACGGCATTAAAGCGTCTGCTGGGTTCTGCCAGCTTTAAAGTCCGCCTGAAAGAAAAAAATATTCACCTGTCCGCGGCCAATTCAGTTAATTTCGGGCGTATTATTTTTCAGTTGATTTATCATATTTACAGTTATCTGGAACTGGTCAGAATTGGTGATATTGAGTACGGTGACAAGGTTTATCTGGACGTGCCCAGCGGCAATTTCGGTAATGCTCTGGGCGGTTATTACGCCATGAAAATGGGCCTGCCGGTAGAGAAAATTTTAATCGCCTCCAATAAAAATAATGTCCTGACCCATTTAATTCAGGAAGGTAAATATGACCTGAGACATATGTCGGTAGTCTCCACCAGTTCACCAGCTATGGATATTTTAAAATCCTCCAATGTGGAACGGGTTCTATATGATCTCTATGGTGCAGAGCGTACCAAAGAGCTGATGTTCCAGCTGGATAATGATAACCATTATGAGCTGACTGAAGATGAACTTAAGCAACTGCAGGCCATCTTTGCAGCGGATTTCTGTGAAGACGAAGAAGGCAAACAGTATATTAAGGAAGCTTTTGCCCAGGACTATTTAATGGATCCGCATACGGCTACCTGTTTTAAGGCCTATGATACCTGCCGGGATAAGGCACTGAAAACCATTGCCTACTCAACGGCGGAATGGACCAAGTTTTCACCCACTATAGCCAATGCCCTGACCGGTGAACAGGGCACCAGTGATGAGCAGGCATTAAAAGCCATAGCCAGGGAAGCGGGTATTGAAATTCCCGCCATTATCAGTGATTTATTTGCTAAAGAAATTGCCCAGAAGACCGTGATTGACAAGGAAAACATTGAGCAGGAAATACTGGATTTTCTGTGATGTGCTAAACTTAAGGCTGTGTATGTGCCTATGAGTGATGCAGGTAGAAAATATGATTGATTATAAAAAA
>JALTKC010000104.1 GCA_027076245.1 Gammaproteobacteria bacterium | reverse complement strand
ATATAAAAAATAGAATATGTAAAAAAATCTGACACTGAAATCAGTATTCAGCCTTGTTATGAACCACAAATTTTAGGTCAATTCTTTTGGTAATGAAAACACTACATCCTCTTTATTTCCCTGTTCAATATTACTGGCATCCACACCTTTTTCCTGCAGCCAGCTAACCACATCTTCAACCAGATATTCAGGTGCTGAAGCACCTGCGGTTACTCCAATAGTCTGACTGTTTTCCAGCCAGTGAGGCTTTATTTCTGAAGCATTATCAATCAGATAAGCTTTAGCTCCCTGACGTTCAGCCACCTCACGCAGGCGATTGGAATTGGAACTATTGGGCGAACCTACTACCAGTACCAGATCACTGGTTTGAGCAAGCGTTTTTACGGCATCCTGACGGCTCTGGGTGGCATAGCAGATATCATTTTTTCTGGGACCGGTTATTTTAGGGAAATGGTCTTTTAAGGCATTAATAACCTCTGCAGTGTCATCCATGGATAAAGTGGTCTGACTGACATAGGAAAGCTTATCAGGATTATTTACCTGTAGTTTTTCAACATCCCGAGGTGTTTCAACCAGATAGATAGCCCCGCCATTTTTATTATCATACTGTCCCATGGTGCCTTCTACTTCCGGATGTCCGGCATGGCCAATTAAAACACATTCCCGGCCTTCCCTGCTGTAACGACTGACTTCCAGATGTACTTTGGTTACCAGAGGACAGGTGGCATCAAAGACCTTTACATCCCGGTTGTCTGCTTCATCCTTAACAGCTTTTGATACGCCGTGGGCACTGAAAATAACAATACTGCCATCGGGCACATCAGACAATTCTTCGACAAACACCGCCCCCCGTTTTTTAAGGGATTCTACTACTGCACGATTATGTACCACTTCATGACGGACATATATGGGGGCGCCAAACAGAGTCAGTGCCCGTTCTACAATTTCTATGGCACGGTCTACACCAGCACAGAAGCCTCGGGGGTTGGCTAGTTTTAGTTGCATTATGGATCCTTGGTTAAGCGTTCAGCGTTCAGCGTTCAGCGTTCAGCGTTCAGCGTTCAGCGTTCAGCGTTCAGCGTTCAGCTAATAGTTTAAATCAATAATATTTAGATTGTAGGTATTTTCTGATAAAAATTCCGGACATTTTCTTACATGGGGGTTGCTATTATTCTGATATTTTTCTTTCAGGGTGCATTTTATACTATTTCTCACTGAATCAGGAATGAGGGAACAGACTGATTTCAGTAAAGGACAAACTGTGTGAGATTACTGTCTCTGTTTATGGATATACAGATGTGATCTGAAAAAGGAATTGGATACACAGTGCAGTGGTAAAAAGGCGTTAATATTTATTAGCGCCTTTTTTATGGTATTTAATCATCATTAGGGGCAGATTAAATGATTTTGCAATAGCTATTTAAATACAGGTGCTTAAAAGGTTTAAGAGCACCCATAAAAATTTTATGGCTCCCCTTGGTAGTCTCTCCAGATGTATATTGCAGAGTATTATTTAAACACATCTTCAATGTTTCTGGCATTGAGGATCTGTTCTGACCATTTTAACAAGAGTTGTTCATTGGCACTGCTTATCAGTTTGATGTGCTGCCCGGTAATGGTACCGAATTTGCTTTTTAGCTGGTGGATAAGCATTTCACTCAGGCCTTG
>JALTKC010000103.1 GCA_027076245.1 Gammaproteobacteria bacterium | reverse complement strand
CGTCATAAGAAATATTGAAGTTATCGGCCAATGTATTAAAGATTACGGTGTTGATGATCTTGTCATTATGAATGACTCTATTGCCTGGCATCAGATTGCAGGTATGCGCAATATACTGGCACATGAATATCTTGGCATCGATATAAACCTTGTATGGAATGTTTCCACAAACAAACTTGGAGCTGTAAAACTGGCTTTATTATCCATTACAGAAAAGCAATAACGCTTACTATTCAAATTCAATAATCTGGTAAACCTGCCAGGCTGGTTGTTCATAAGGGTGTTCTTTTAGCAGGGTTTCTACCACCTTTTTGATGTGTTCATCATCACATACCATTTCTACCCTGTATTCCTCAAGCTGCTCCAGACTGTTCTGTTTACCTATGGTCGGATGACTGCCTGCCAGCGGTCTGAACTGACCGGTGCCCAGTACCTGCCAGCAGGCCTGATCATAGTTGCCAATTTTGCCAGCACCCTGTTCAAATAAAGCCTGTTTGACCCGTTCATGCTCCTCAGGCGGAATATAATAAATCAATGAATACATTAGCTTAATTATTCCCTGTTCAGTATCAGGTTGCCCACCTTATCGACAACACAATGCCAGTGGGGTGCCAGCCAGGTCGTTGATACCTGTTCCACTATCAGGGCCGGCCCGTCAATTTTCTGCCCGGCCAGCAGGGTTTCTCGCTGAAAAACCGGCACGGGCTGTTCTGCACCGTAAACTGAGCGGTGTGCAATGGCTTCAGGTGTGGCGGCAGAGGATTCTAATTCCGGTAACTGCACGGGAACAGACGTGGCGCTGGTCTTAATACGGACATTAACCAGTTCCACCGGCTGCTGATGCTGATGGCCGTAACGTTTCTGGTGCAGTTTATGAAAGTCCGCCACAGCCTGCTCCAGATTCTGCCAGACAATATTGAGGGTATAAGACTGTCCCAGGTAGCGTAAATCAACCGATGCCTGGACAATAATCTGCTCTGCAGCAATACCTTCGGCCATTAATTCTTCTCGCCCTTTTTGTTCCAGCTTATGTAATTGCTCCTGTATTTCCGCTTCCTGTGAATGATCCGTCAGCCGATTAATAGTATGGGATAATTCTCTGCTGCGCGGTGCCACCACCATGCCAAAAGCGGATAACACACCCGCATAGACCGGTACCAGTGCCTGACGCATCTGCAGATTTTCCGCCAGGGCACAGACATGCAAGGCACCGGCACCGCCAAAAGGCACCAGCGTCAGAGTTTTGGGATCAACACCTCTTTGAATGGACATAACCCTTAAAGCACGGCTCATATGCTCATTGGCCACCTGCAGGATCCCCAGTGCGGTTTGCTGCAGGGCATCTTTTTCTGTCCAGGCCAGTTGTTCAGCCAGATTGCCGATCACTTGTTCAGACGCACCGATATCCAGCGACATACTGCCGCCAAGAAAATCTGCCGAGGACAGTCGTCCCAGCACCAGATTGGCATCGGTTACCGTGGCCTGTGTTCCGCCCTTACCATAACAGGCCGGCCCCGGACGGGCTCCGGCGGATTCCGGGCCTACCTGCAATATGCCGCCGTCATCCACCCGGGCAATCGATCCGCCGCCGGCACCAATAGTGTGCATATCCACCATGAATACCGCTACCGGATAATCACCAATATGCCCCTCACTGGTTAACTGTAGATCACCTTCTATCAGTGCGACATCAGTAGATGTTCCACCCATATCAAAGGTCAGCAGGCGGATACTTTGTTTACTAGCAGACAGTTCAGACACCGTCTCAGCAATAAATCTGGCTCCGGCCAGTCCACCGGCTGGACCGGATAACAGCATACGCACGGCATGTTGCGCGGCTCCTGAGGCGGCAATCGTACCGCCTGAGCTTTGCATTACGGTGAGCGAAGCGGGTTTAGTACGAGCTTCCAGACGCTGCAGATAACCCTGCACCAGCGGCCCAACCCAGGCATTGAGCCAGGTGGCAATACCCCGTTCATATTCTTTATATTCGGGCAATACATCAGAGGAACGGGAGATAAACAGATTCGGAAAATGGGCTTTAAGATACGCCTCAATCCGGCACTCATCTTCATTATTTAAAAAGGAAAATAACAGGTTAATGGCCACGGCATCGGGACGATGCTGTTTAATATAAGTTTTTAAGGCTTCCAGTTCTGAATGCTCCAGTAACTGCAGAGTATTACCCTGAGCATCTACCCGGCTATTGACTTCAAAACAGAGTTCCCGGGGTATCGGCGGTAATACCGGTTCCGGTGTCAGATTATAGAGTTCTTTGCGTGCCTGCCGACCGATAGTCAGCACATCCGCCAGCCCCTGATTGGTAATATAGAGGGTTTTTACCCCCTTTTTTTCCAGTACGGCATTGGTGGCGACAGTCGAACCATGCACAATAGACAGTCCGTCCAGCTCATTATCCAGCCCCATTTCAGTTATGCCCTGTAAAATGGCCTGTTCGGGGGCATGGGGGGTAGAGAGAACTTTATGAATTTTTAGCTGTCCCTGCTGGTAATAAACAAAATCCGTAAAGGTACCGCCGGTATCAACACCTAAAATTCGCCGGGTTTGTGATCTGGAATAACTTGCAGACAAATGAGTTTCTCACCATTATTGTTGATTCTTCCTAAAACATTTTAAAGAGTAATAAAATTAAAATACAGAGATTTGAGAACTGCTTTGAGAATCAGGCATAAACGTGCATTATTAAACTGTGCTAGAATATGATTTTTATCCACATAATAATAACGCCTGCAGGATAATCACCACCTTAAATGGACAACGAAGTTCTTATTGAAGTCAGTCAGCTGTCCCGTTTTTATCCGGGTAAACATGGTATTGAAGAACGCCATGATCATGTTGTGGCGGTCGATAATATCAGTTTTACTTTACAGCGCGGCGAAATACTGGGCTTTCTGGGGCCTAACGGTGCCGGCAAATCCACGACCATGAAAATGCTGACCGGCAATCTGGCACCCAGTGAAGGCCGTATTAAAATCGGCGGATTTGATTTAATGGATGATCCTGTGGCGGCCAAGGCACTGGTCGGTTACCTGCCGGATACTCCGCCCTTATATAAAGAGCTTACCGTTGACGAATATCTGTTTTACTGCGCCCGCCTGAACCGTGTAGCGAAAAAAAACTTGAAACGTGCCGTGCAGCACAGCAAGGAACGCTGCGGTCTGAGCGAACATGGGAAACGGGTGATCAATAATTTATCCAAGGGCTATCAGCAGCGGGTCGGCATTGCCCAGGCCATTATTCATGCGCCGGATATTGTGATCCTGGATGAACCGACGGTCGGTCTGGATCCCATCCAGATGATTGAAATTCGCAAACTGATCCGAGAACTGGGTGAAAACCACAGCGTTATGCTGTCCAGTCATATTCTGCCGGAAATCCAGACCGTGTGTGACAATGTGCAGATCATTAATCAGGGCAAACTGGTTTTTAATGCTCCGATTGAACAGCTTAACCAGCAGATGAATACTCAGGTACTGCGTATGCGCTGCAGCAATACGGTGGATCCGGAGCAGCTTGATAAGCTGGATGGTATTCAGGCTATTGAACAGGATGGCGAAAGCTGGTTAATTGAAGGCCGCACAGAAAGCACGGAAAGCGTCCCGGATACGGTTGACGCACACAGCCTCTCCAACAACACAATTCAATTATCACAACAGCTTGTTGAACTGTCCTGTCAGTATCACTGGGGGCTGTATGAGCTCAGTCCTGTCAGACGCTCACTGGAAGATATTTTTATGAGCCTGACCTGTACTGAGCCGGAGCTAAACGAACTGAGCAATAACAAGAATACTGAGCAGGGAGCAGCCCATGATTAAAATCATTGCGCTGCGTGAACTGAAAAGCCTGTTCCTGTCCCCGCTCGCCTGGACCATACTGGCCATTACCCAGTTTATTTTATGTTATCAGTTTCTGGCACAACTGGAGACTTACCTGCAGATTCAGGCTAAACTGTCGGTACTGGAAAGTTCTCCGGGCATTACGGATCTGGTTATAGCCCCCCTGCTGGGCGGGGCAGCCATTGTCCTGCTGCTGATTATTCCGCTGCTGACCATGCGCACGGTCAGTGAGGAACAGAAAAACCAGACTCTGCCCCTGCTGTTCAGTGCACCGGTGTCCATGTCCCAGATTATTCTGGGAAAATACCTGGGCATTCTGGGCTTTCTGCTGATATTAATTGCCCTGATCAGCCTGATGCCTTTATCCCTGTTACTGGGTGCCGCCATTGATCTGGGGCAGATGTCGGCTGCCGTATTGGGACTCATGCTTATTGTAGCTGCTTTTACCGCTGCCGGTATTTATATTTCCACCCTGACCCGACAGCCGGCCATTGCGGCAGTGGGCAGTTTTGGTTTATTGCTGTTTTTATGGATCATCAACTGGGCCGGTACCAGTGCGGATACCCCTATTGAAGGGCAGAATATTCTGGCCTGGTTTTCCCTGCTCAATCACTTTGAACCCCTGCTTAAAGGTGTGTTTTCAACGGCCGATATTGTTTATTATCTGCTGTTTATCTGGTTATTTCTGGTCATGAGCATCCGCCGTCTGGACAGACTGCGCCTACCGCATTAAACAGGTTAGCCACTATGCAGATCACCCGCCAATCCACCCGTTATCTGAAGCTGCAACGCTGGCTGTTCAGGCTGCTGTTTCTTACCATGCTCGGCCTGCTGGCGTATCTGAGTAATCTGTATATTTATCAGGCCGACTGGACCGTAAACGGTCAGAATTCACTTAATGAAGTCAGTATTCAGTTATTAGAAACACTGGACGGCCCGGTGGAACTGGTTTCCTATACCAGCAATCCGCGTATCCGCCAGTCCGTACAGGAACTGGTACAGCGTTATCAGCGCTATAAACCGGACATGACACTGCGGTTTGTTGATCCCAATAGCGATCCGGAGACTATCCGGGCACTGAATATCAGTGTGGACGGGGAAATGCTTATTGAGTATCAGGGCCGCAGTGAAAACCTGACTGAATTATCCGAACAGAAGCTCACCAATACCCTGCACCATCTGGTTCGCTCCAGAGAGCGGAAACTGGTCTTTATCGAGGGCCATGGCGAACGCAGCCCAGTGCGTCAGGCCAATTTTGATTTATCAACCTTTGCCAGACATCTTAAAAAGCAGGGCTTTACCCTGGAAACACTTAATCTGGCCCGCAGTATGCAGATACCAGAAAATATTTCGGTACTGGTCATTGCCGGGCCGCAGGCGGCTTTTTTGCCCGGCGAAGTACGTCTGCTTATTGATTATGTTAAAGCCGGCGGTAATCTTCTGTGGTTGGGTGAACCGCTGAATATTGAAAAGAATTTCCCTATGCACGGCCTGTTGCCCCTGTCTGAATTACTGGGTATTGAGTTTCTGGACGGTGTTGTGGTCGATCCCACCACACAGCGCTACGGTATTACCCGCCCGGATTATGCCATTATCACGGAATACCCGAACCATCCCATCAACCAGGATTTTTCAACCGTCACGCTGTTTCCGCAGGCGGCCGGTATTGAACGCCTGCCGGCTTTTATTGACGATGTACGCAATGCAGATGAGACCGGTACCGATATACCCTCAGATAAAGAAAATGACAGCTCAACTTCCCTCAATTCTAATTTTACCATGCTGCCATTTCTGGTAACGGTAGAACGCAGCTGGATAGAAACCTCTCCCATTCGCGATCAGGTTCAATACAGTGATTTACTGGATATTAAAGGACCGGTGACCATCGGTATGCTGTTAACCCGGCCTCTTAATAATGGCGGTGGTGCCTCACAGCAGGACGATCATGAACCGGCTAATGAAGTCCCGGGCTGGGAACAGCGCATTATCGTACTGGGCGATGGTGATTTTCTGTCGAATACCTTTCTTGGCAATGCCGGCAACCTGACCCTGGGGCTCAATATTATAAACTGGCTCAGTCATGATGATCATTTTATTGCCATCCCGACCCAGATAAAAAATGATATTATTCTGGATCTGTCCACTGAGCAGTTATCCCTGCTGGGCAGTTTTTTCCTGTTAGTGGTACCGGGCATACTGATTGTCAGTGGTACCCTGATCTGGTTTAGAAGGCGCAGACGCTGATGAATAATGACGCACGTAATAATACCCGGCTGGCCGTTATTGTTCTGCTGCTGGCTTTAATCGCCTGGTATAAGCCGGGGCTGCAGCAATATCAGTATCAATACCTGAGCTCACTGAATCCTGAACAGGTACAGACCATTGTTATAGAACGCCAGGGTATTGAGTCGGTGCGCCTGACTAAACAGGGGCAGCACTGGCTGATGCAGAGTCCTTATCCATTGCCAGCCAACCCCCTGCGGGTTAAGACCGTGCTGGCACTGGCGGCCAAACGCAGTTATTCCCGTTTTGATGTAACGGACAATGAGCTGAAAAAATATGCCCTGGACAAACCAAAGCTGAGCGTCTGGCTGGATAATAACCGTTTTGATCTGGGCAGTGAAGCACCTCTGAACGGTCAGCGTTATGCCATGAATATCCAGGACAATATTCACAGCAATAAGAACACGGTTCATCTGATTAACGGAGCGCTTTATTATCAGTTGCGGGCACCGGTTGACAGCTTTATTTCCCCCTCGTTATTACCGGCGGAGGCTGAGCTTGAGCAAATTCAATGGTCGGCTTATTCACTGGTTCTTAAAAACGGCCAGTGGCAGCTTAAAACCAGTCGGGAAAATGCTGATATACAGCCTGACAGCGTGGTTCAGTTAATTCACAACTGGCAGAGCATACAGGCTTCCAGAGTAGAAACCGGTCTTAAAGTCAGTCCAGCCACCCTGACTGCTGCCCAGACGGCTGGAAAGACCATTACCCTGCGCTATAAACTGAACCAGAAGCCGCAGACCGTGATTTACCATATTATTCAGGAAGACAGTCAGATTAAATTATTACGTCAGGATCTGCCTGTTGCCTGGTGGATAACACCGCAGCAGCTGAAACAACTGACAGAGTTTATTCCCGTCAGCAAAACCCCGGAATCATCACAATAATGGCCTTTTCTGTGAATGATTTAATATTTTCAAGCTCTTAAACTTGATTTGTAGAAATTACCTGACTATTATGCCTGTTATAGAACTAAAATAACGTCTCAG
>JALTKC010000102.1 GCA_027076245.1 Gammaproteobacteria bacterium | reverse complement strand
GCTCTGGAAAAAATGCAGGCGCTGGGTCTGCCCCTGCTGGTTCATGGCGAAGTCACCGATCCTGATATTGATATTTTTGACCGGGAAAAACAGTTTATTGAACAACGACTGATTGGGATCATGCATGACTTTCCAGAACTGAAAGTGGTGTTTGAACACATTACCACCAAAGATGCCGCTGATTTTGTACAGGAAAGCTCAGACTATATTGGCGCAACCATCACTGCCCACCACCTGCTGATGAACCGCAACGATATGCTGGTGGGCGGTATAAAACCACATCATTACTGCCTGCCGGTCTTAAAACGGGAAACCCATCGTCAGGCATTAATTAGCGCTGCAACGTCCGGTAACCGCAAATTTTTTATGGGCACGGACAGCGCTCCTCATGCCCGGGGTAAAAAAGAAACCACCTGCGGCTGTGCCGGCATGTTTACCGCCTTTGCCGCCATTGAGCTGTATGCCGAGGCCTTTGAAAATGCTGATGCCCTGAACCAACTGGAAAATTTCTGCAGTATCCATGGACCACAGTTTTATGAACTGCCCGTCAATAATAAAAAAATTACCCTGATAAAAGAACCCTGGACAGTCCCTCAAAGCTACCCTTATGGTGATGATGTAGTAATCCCCTTACGGGCCGGACAGACCATTCAGTGGAAACTTCTTCCATAATCCATAACACAGATATTCAATTACCAGGAACCACAAAACCAGCCCGATGAGCAAGAATACCCCCAAAAAAGAAAAACCCACCACCGGCATTGTCACCCGTTTCCGGGGATTTTTACCAGTAGTAGTGGATGTAGAAACCGCCGGCTTTAATCCCAAAACCGATGCTCTTCTGGAAGTAGCCGCTACCATTCTGCGTATGGATGAACAGGGCGATTTATACTGCCATGAAACTTATGCCTGCAATATCGAGCCATTTCCCGGCGCTAATCTGGACGAATCTGCCCTGAAGTTCACTGGTATTAATCCATACAATCCCTTTAGAATGAACAAACCAGAGGCTGACGCATTAAGAGAAATATTTCAGCCCATACGCAGGGAAATTAAACAAACCGGCTGCAGCCGCGCCATACTGGTAGGTCACAACCCCACCTTTGATTTAAACTTCCTGACCGCGGCAGTAGAACGCAATAATATCAAGCGCAATCCTTTTCACAAGTTCAGCACCTTTGATACCGCTACCCTGGGCGGCCTGGCCTATGGTCAGACCGTACTCTCCCGAGCCGCACAGGCCGCCGGTCTGCAATGGAGTGATGAGGATGCCCACTCAGCTAAATACGACACTGAACAGACTGCCGAACTGTTCTGCCGTATTATCAACCGCTGGCATCATCTGGAAAAACTGGAACAGTCATAATCCTAACAAATCGTTACTTACAAATTTGCTGGGATTCCTCCCCTTCACTAACTTTTACACATATACCCCTTAACCTTGACTAAGGCACCGATTTGACACACATTTAAACCTAAATAAATCAGTTGAACCTACTGCGAAAGACACAGTAAAGCCACTGCTGATCCGAATATTCCTGGAAAAATTATCTTTTTTCGCCCACATAAATGGTATCGACTTTCTGCAACCCTCTGGGTAGTTTATTACCCCGGCGGCCGCGTTCATGGATATAGTGTTCCAGATCAGACAATTTCAGGGTCAGGTGGCGTTTGCCGGAATGGATGGTCAGTTTTTCCCCTTCCGGTAAAATCAGAATAAAGCTTACAAACTCTTCCCGTTCGGCCACCCTGGAGGGCGGGATGGAAATGATTTTGACGCCTTTGCCCTTGGCCAGTAACGGCAGTTCAGATAACTGATGGATCAGCAGGCGGCCTTCATTGGAGACGGCTACTACCCGGTCTGTTTCCAGGTTTGTTACTGGTACCGGCGGTAGTACCTGAGCGCCTGTTGGTACCTTTATCAGGGCTTTACCTTTTTTGTTTTTGCTGAACATATCTTTTAGTTTGCCGACAAAGCCATAGCCGGCATCGGTACTGAACAGATACATCTGTTCCTCATTGGCATTCATTAATACCGAGATAAACTCAACATTGCCTGAGGGCGGTGACAGGCGTCCGGTCAGAGGCTCACCCTGGCCCCGGGCAGACGGCAGAGTGTGGCCCGGCAGGGCGTAACTACGTCCGCTACTGTCCAGAATAGCCACCTGCTGATTGGTTTTACCCTGGGCACTGTCCCGGTAGCCATCACCGGCTTTATAGTTTAAGGCCAGGGGATCCACCTCATGTCCCTTGGCGGCACGGATCCAGCCTCTTTTTGAGAGGATAACAGTAATGGGATCGGCACCAATTAAATCGGTTTCTTCCATAGCTTTGGCCACTTCCCGGGTGACCAGCGGTGAACGTCGTTCATCACCGTGTTTTTTAGCCGCTTCCTTAAGTTCTTTTTTAATCAGCGTTTTCATTCTCTGGCGAGAACCCAGGGTTTTGTTCAGCCAGTCTCTTTCCTTCTGCAGTTCTTCCTGCTCGGCCCGGATTTTCATTTCTTCCAGTTTGGCGAGATTACGCAGTTTCAGATTCAGAACCGCTTCGGCCTGAATGTCGCTTAAACCGAAACGTTCCATCAGTACCGGTTTGGGCTTGTCCTCGGTGCGGATAATATGGATCACTTCATCAATATTTAAAAAGGCAATTAAAAAACCGTCCAGTAAATGCAGGCGTTCATTGACCTTGTCCAGACGGTACTGCAGTCGTCTGCGCACCGTTTCAAAACGGTAAGCCAGCCATTGCTCCAGAATGGTTTTTAAATCCTTAACCTGGGGCCGGCCATCCAGACCAATCATATTCATATTGACCCGATAGGTGCGTTCCAGATCCGTTGTTGCAAACAGGTGCTGCATAAGCTGCTCAGTATCTACCCGGTTGGAACGGGGTACAATCACCAGTCGGGTGGGACTTTCATGATCCGATTCATCCCGTAAATCTGATACCATGGGCAGCTTTTTAGCCTGCATCTGGGCAGCAATCTGCTCCAGTATTTTGCCGCCGGAGGTCTGGTGCGGCAAAGCCGTAATCACGATATCAGAGCCTTCAGTTTCATAGCTGGCCCGCATACGCACTGAACCATGACCGGTCTGATACATTTTGAGAATATCGGCTCTGGAGGAAATAATTTCTGCTTCAGTCGGGTAATCGGGCCCCTGAATATGTTCACAAATCTCTTCCAGAGTGGCCTTCGGGGATTCCAGCAATAAAATACAGGCATTGATGACTTCATTGAGATTGTGCGAGGGAATATCGGTCGCCATACCCACGGCAATACCTGTAGTACCGTTTAACAGGATATGCGGCACCTGAGCCGGCAGCAGGCGCGGTTCATCCATGGTGCCGTCAAAGTTAGGCTCCCAGTCAACCGTCCCCTGCCCCAGTTCATCCAGCAGTACTTCTGAAAACAGCGACAGTCTGGACTCGGTATAACGCATGGCGGCAAAGGACTTGGGATCATCCATGGAGCCCCAGTTGCCCTGCCCGTCCACCAGCGGATAACGATAGGTAAATGGTTGAGCCATTAATACCATGGCTTCATAACAGGCACTGTCGCCATGAGGGTGGTATTTACCCAGCACATCACCCACTGTTCGGGCCGATTTTTTATATTTGGCGGCGGCTTTAAGTCCCAGTTCGGACATGGCATAAATAATACGCCGTTGTACCGGCTTAAGGCCGTCTGCTATATGCGGCAGTGCCCGGTCCAGAATAACGTACATGGAATAATCCAGGTACGCCTGTTCAGTAAAGGTTTTTATAGGCAGTGATTCAACACCGTCTTCCTGAAAAAAAGTGTCTGACATTTCAGATATAGCCGCTCTAATATGGGGTTATCAAAAATTTATAACCAGTGTCCATCCGTTTATTTATCAAGTATCTTAAACCTGGGAGTGCGGACATCTTGCCCGCATCAGAAATAACGCACGAATCGGCTTATTGACGTGGGCAGGATGCCCACGCTCCCAGGAAATTGCTCTTTTTGTAAACATGCTTATTAAACAGATGGACACTAACTAACAACTGGATATCTTATCAGTTAAACAAAGCACTGTTAACCCACATATGAGCCCCAATACTGGCGGCATAACCGGCTGCAATGGCCGGTGCCCATTTTAAATGGCCAAAGAAAGTATATTTTCCCCGGGCCTGTCCCATCAGAGCCACACCGGCAGCCGAACCAATAGACAATAAAGAACCACCCACACCGGCAGTTAAAGTGACCAGCAGCCACTGCCCCTGAGACATTTCCGGATTCATGGTCAGAACCGCAAACATGACCGGAATATTATCCACTATCGCAGAAAGGACACCCACGGCAATATTGGCAAAAGTCGCTCCCCACTGAGTGTACATTAATTCAGACACCATGCTCAGATAACCTAAAAAGCCCAGTCCGCCGACACATAACACCACCCCATAGAAGAAAAACAGGGTATCCCATTCCGCTTTGGCTACCGGTTTAAAGACATCAAAGGCCACAATTTCACCGACTGTCTCCTTGTCGTTACCATTAACTTCAGCACATTTATGCTTGGTCTTTTTAAGATAAAACCCGAGAAACTGCAGATAACTTAAACCGGTTAACATACCTACCACCGGCGGCAGCCCCAGGAAGTTATGGAAACTGACGGCTGTAGCAATGGTAAGCAGAAACAGAGCAATAATGCGTTTGGCACCGCGTTTCATTGAGACCACCTCATCAGAAGCAGCCGGCATTTCATTAGGAATCGCAAAATGCATGATCGCTGCAGGCACCACGAAATTAACCACCGAAGGCAGAAACAGTGCAAAAAAGCCCCAGAAATCAACCATGCCTTTTTGCCAGACCATCAACGTAGTAATATCCCCAAATGGACTGAAAGCACCTCCTGCATTGGCACCGACAACAATATTGATGCAGGCCAGAGTCACAAAACGGGTATTGCTACCACCCACAGCCAGTACCACCGCACACATTAACAAGGCTGTGGTCAGATTATCCGCTATCGGCGAAATAAAGAAGGCCAGTGTGCCGGTCATCCAGAATAACTGACGGAAAGAAAAGCCTTTACGAATTAACCAGGAACGCAGGGCATCAAAGACCCGTCGCTCTTCCATGCCGTTAATATAGGTCATGGCCACCAGCAGGAACAACATCAGTTCAGCATATTCCAGCAGGTTATGGCGTACCGCGTGTTCTGCCAGTTCAGACATGCCGTGATTCATATACACCCAGCCAATCATGGCCCAGATAACACCGGCCGTAAAAATAACTGGTTTGGATTTACGTAAATGGGTGTATTCTTCTGCCATAACAAACAGGTAGGCAATCATAAATAAAATCAGTGACACATAGCCCACTGTACTGCTGGTTAAATCCAGAGGTTCATGTGAGGCACCAGCGGCCTGAGCAGCGAGGGCACCAGTGGCCATAATTAAGGACAGGGGAAGCAATAGTATGGCCAGAATAAGAGGCCGTTTGAACGGTTTTAGTTTAGTCATTATGAATACATCGTTTAGAGTTAAAAGAATAAAGCCCAAAAATTTCATTAATTAACCCTAAATAATACCATAAAATACCGTTCCAGGAAAAACAAAACTGCCCCCAAAACCCAGCCCCTTCTAACAATTCATTTTAATATCAACAACTTAAAAAACACTCTCCCGAAAAAACAACTGTTGCATAATGTTACATCAGAGTTGGGTAGTTTGTGCCGCCAGCGCACATCAATAAATGGCTGCACACTCATTTGCGATGTCAGTGTCAGTATGCAACAATTTAAGGCATTTTCTTATGGATCCTGCACACCCTGATGAACAGTATTCGTCACAAAACTTCCCGGGCCTTTTATCTGCTGGCTCTTTTTATTATCTTTTTATGCCTGTTTGCCTTCTTTAATCTTTTATATCTGCAGCAGCAGGTCAGGGAAGGCGTAGAAGTCAGCAGTTTTAAAGATGATATTCTGGAAATGCGCCGGCATGAAAAAAACCTTATTCTCTATCATAATAAAAAAGAGCTGGATAATATTATCTCTTATACTCATACGGCCATTGCTAATTTGCATAAAAATCTGGACAGCTTCCAGCAATTAGCCGTGCCTGACGATATCCGTGATTTACAGCATTTATTAAACGACTATCAGCAATTGGTAAGCCGCTACCAGAAACAATGGCGTAATACCAGCTCCGCCACTATGGCGCAAGGGCTCAGGCCACTGGGTCACCAGTTATCCATCCTGTCTGAGCAGATGGCTTTTCAGGAAAGACATTCGCTCATACATTCACTGAGCACGACCCGCTGGACACTGGCCGGTGCTATTTTTATGACGGCACTGATCACAGTATTTATCGGTTATCATTTAAGCCGCCAGGTGGTACGTCCGCTGAGAGAGCTGGAGAGCAATCTGGAACCTATTGCTCAGGGACATTTTGAACACTTACAGGTCAAAAGCAATGAACAGGAAGTGGTTGCCTTTACTAAAGCATTTAACCGCATGCTCCATGAACTGGAACTGAGAAAGCAGCGTCTGCTACAAACCGAAAAACTGGCCTCCCTGGGTATCCTGGCTTCCGGGGTAGCTCATGAACTGAATAACCCCCTGGGTAATATTCTGTCTTCCTGTCAGTTGCTTAAAGAAGAACTGCACACCGCAGACAAAACCTTACTGACCAGCTGGCTGGAACAGATTGACAGTGAAACCATGCGTGCCCATAAGATTGTCAGTGCCATGAAAAATTTCGGCCAGCCGAAAAACTTTAATATTGAACCGGTTCCACTAAAAGAACTCATTGACAGTACACTGCTGTTGCTGCATAACGATTTAAAACAACTTCCGGCCATAAACCTGGATATTCCGGATAATTTACTCCTGAATGTGGATTATCAGCGCTTTCAGCAGGTGCTCATTAATCTTTTGAAAAATGCCATTGATGCCGGGGATCATAATAACCAGATCAGTCTGCAGGCATCTGTATGCCGTGAACCGCTAACACCATTACCCGAAGGCAGCTATATTATAGGCGAAGTCTCTGAAGGTATAAATAATCATAACGCATCAGCTGGTACTAAAAAACACCCTGTCTGCAAAACAGCCTGTGCCAGCCTGAGCATTAAAGACACAGGTCAGGGTATAAGCCGGGAGGACATGGCACATATATTTGATCCCTTTTTTACCACCAAGGCACCAGGTCGAGGCATGGGAATTGGCCTGTATATTGCCCAGGAAATTATACGTGAACATGCCGGGGAAATTGCCGTACTCAGCCAACCTGGACAGGGCACAGAATTTATAATCCGCCTGCCCTGTATAAACCCAATAAAACAACCGGTTTCGTCTTAAATTACGGATTCAAAACCGATAAAATCAACCTATCAATTTGTCTAAAACCATAACGGATAACCAGCGGAACTCAAAATTAATGGCCACACAAACTGCAGAAGATTTTAAAACACCCGATCCGACAGCCACAACCCGTGCCGCGGTTCTGATTATTGATGATGAGCCCATTGCCATAAAAAACCTCAGTTATGTACTGAACCGGGAGGGCTATACAGTCACCACTCGCAGTACAGGCACCGGTGGATTTAAAGCTCTGGAAGATCAGACATTTGATGTGGTTATAACCGATCTGAAAATGGAAAAAGTGGATGGCATGGGGATTTTAAAAAAAGCCCTGGAAACCGATCCGGATCTGCCGGTGATCCTGTTAACCGGACACGGCTCCTATGATTCAGTAGTTAAAGCCATGAAAATGGGGGCTTATCATTACTTATCTAAACCCTATCAACTGGATGATATTCGGGAAATTGTTAAAAATGCTCTGGAACTGGTTCGGCTTAAACGTGAAAACAAACGACTTAAATCCCGTATTTCAGAGGCACCACCGGGGGTACAGCTCCTTACCCAGGACCCTCATATGCTTGGTCTGATTAATACCATGAGACAGATTGCACCTTCTGAGTGCAACGTCATTATTTCTGGTGAAAACGGTACCGGAAGGGAGCTGGCTGCCCGTTTTATTCATGTCAACAGCCCGCGCAGCGATCAGCCCTTTATTGTGGTTAACTGCAGTGCCCTGCAGGATGAAGTACTGGCAGACGAATTATTTGGTCACGCTGATCAAGGCAGCAAACAGGGTCTGATTACTGATGCAGCAGGCGGCACTCTGTTTCTTGATGAAATTGACAGATTATCTCCAGGCCTACAGGTGAAATTATTAAGAGCGATTCAGGACAAAGCACTGCAAGGCCCGGATGACAAACCAGATATTCCCCTTAATGTTCGTTTTCTGGCAGCCACTAACCGGGATCTGGAGCAGGCCGTATCTGAGGGGCAGTTCAGAGAAGACCTGTTTTACCGTCTGAATATTATCCATATTCATCTTCCGCCACTGACTGAAAGAACGGAAGATATTGCTCTGCTGGCCTATTATTTTCTAAAAAAATACAGCCGCTTAATGAACAAGGATATTGATGATTTCGAACCGGAGGTCATCGAAGCTCTGAATCAATACCACTTTCCTGGCAATATCCGTGAACTTGAAAACCTGATTGAACGGGCAGTGGTTCTGACTACCGGCAATACCATTACCCTGGCTCAGCTACCGCCCGGTTTAACGGAACACTCGCTATCGGTTATGCGTTTTAATAAAAACCGCCTGCCCACTCTGGATGAACAGGAAATTGAATACATTAAATGGGTACTGGATAAATGCGGTGGCAACCGAACCCGGGCTGCCGCTATTTTAGGCATTGATCGGGTTTCGCTCTGGCGAAAAATAAAGAAAAACAATCTTTAACTTAAAATTTAGTTCGAATTAAGCTTAATTTAAGGTTAATTTGCTATAATTGAATGATCTTTGACCAAAAGGAACTTGTTCATCAATAAATAACAAGAATATTAAATTCTAAAACAATAACTGAGGTTTATATGTTATCTGGTTTGCAAAATTCTGAGAACAGTTTCAAAAACAACAAAAGCGGCAACAATATCAATACTTTTTCCTGGTCTGGTTTCTGGCAATACTATTTTTTCTTTTTTTACTTTTCCGGGCTTTATCAAATCATCATTTTTGCCTCCGGCACAGCCAGCGGCGTTGGTTTGCGCCAGGCGATTTATATGAGTTTTTTGTGGCTCATCCCCATCCTGTTATTTCCGAAATACAGTAAGCTGATTTCCGGCATTACCGGACTAATCTTATGGGCCACCTCCCTGGTATCTATGGGTTATCTAGCCCTTTATGGTCAGGACTTTTCACAAAGTGTCCTCTTTATTATTTTTGAGTCCAATTTTAATGAGTCTAAAGAATTTCTGGAATCCTATTTCCGTTTCTGGATGCTGCCCGCTCTGGTTGTTTACAGTCTTATCCCCTGGTTTATCTGGAAGTACCTGAAACCACTGACACCCAGTAAACCCCAACAGATATACCTGACCTTAAGTCTGCTGTTTATTGTCGGCTGGCCTGCAATTAACCAGTTGTTAATTAAACATGAAAATTTTGACAGCGCCCTGAATAAGCAAATTAATCGCATGGAACCTGCAGCACCCTGGCAGCTGGTCATGGGCTATATAAAATACAAAAACACACTGGCTGACATTGAAAAGCACTTACTGGCTAATAAAAAATTACCTCCCATAGCCGGGCTTTATAGCAAAAATGCACACCATAACAATACTCTGGTACTGGTTATTGGTGAATCCACCAACCGTCAGAGAATGAGCCTGTATGGCTACCCCCGAAAAACCACACCCAAACTGGACGCCATAAAAGATGAACTACTGGTATTTGACAATATTTATTCACCACGGCCCTATACCATTGAAACTCTACAGCAGGTGCTGACTTTTGCTGATCAGAAAAACCCTGATCTATACCTGAAAAAACCAACCCTTATCAATATAATGAAGCAGGCTGGTTACAAAACTTACTGGATCACCAATCAACAGACTCAAACAAAAAGAAATACCATGCTGACCACATTCTCCAAACAGGCGGATGAGCAGATTTATCTGAATAATAATCGCATGCAGGATTCCAGCCAATATGACGGTAAGGTCATTGAGCCATTTAAAAAGATTTTAAATGATACAGCCGAGAAAAAATTTATTGTTATTCATTTACTGGGCACACACAGAAAATACCATTATCGCTTTCCGGAAGAGTTTGCCCTGTTTAAGGGTAAGGACGATCTGCCCAGATGGCTCAATACACGACAAATTGAAGAGTACAATGACTATGACAATGCCGTTTTATACAATGACTTTGTAGTTTCCAGTATAATCAGCGAGTTTAAAGCCAGCCAGGATCATGGCTTACTGGTTTATTTTTCTGATCACGGTGAAGAAGTTTATGATAATGCAGCAAAACCCTTTGCCGGACGTAATGAAGGTGCACCCACCAGTGCCATGTACACCGTCCCCTTTATTGTCTGGAGAAGTGACTCCTGGAAGCAGGAAAATCCCTTAGCGGATGAACAACAACTGGTACACCGTACCTACAGCACATCAGATTTCGTCTATACATGGTCTGATCTGGCCGGTATTGTATTTAATGAATTTGATCCGACCCGGAGTATTGTCAGTCAGGATTTCCAGCCCCACCCTGTCTGGATTGGCGATCCTTCTACTCCCTCCCGTCTAAGAGATCTGCAAAAGCAACCTTTTGCTGATTTAAAGATTACAGAAGACTCATCCCGTGCCGTCATGCACAGTGAACCATCCGAAAGCGATAGTCGCTCACAAATTCTTTAAACCCAAATAATATCTGTAAAAAAAAAGCACATAAACAATTTATGTGCTTTTTTAATTCTCGGCTCGGTCTTGTCTTAAAACCCTTGTCTTAAAACAGGGATAAGCCCCTATCGCTTACTGACATTCCTTAAAGATTAAGGCATTACATTTAGCACAGATGTTCTTATCCAGTTTCCTGTATATATGGGCAATAGCCGCAGGCTTGGAATCAAAAAAGTGTGTATTACCAATATGCTTAATAAAGCCGGACTTGGCAGCAAACTCATACACATTCGATTTTAAACCCACAAAATACAGACCACCGCCATGTTTCTTAAGACTGTTATTTTCAGCAATCATGGCTTCTGCACCGGCTAAATCAATAAAGTTAATACCAGTAGCCACAATTAGAATATGATAAATATGCTCATTTTCTACAATCTTGGCAATACGGTTCTGGATATGATTAACTGATCCGAAATATATAGACATATCAATACGGATTATTTTTACCTGTGGACACTGCTTAACAGGCTTTTGCTTAATATTAATCAGTTTACGCTTGGGCGCATCCGGACCTTCATCAAAGGACAGAGTCGGAATACGCGGCGTAGAAGTTTTTGCCAGAAACAGTACTAACGACAATATTACGCCCAGGTAAATAGCAAATTCCAGTTCCAGAAACAAGGTAGCCAGAAAGGTCGTAATTAAAACACTGGACTCAGACTTGCTGAATGACAGCGTATGCTTAATATGCTTGAAGTCAATCAGGTTGTAGGCGACCAGCAGAATGACCCCACCCATGGCGGCAATAGGCAGATATGCCGTCAGCGGTGCAATTAACAGTACAATAACCATTAAAAAGAGGGCAGCAAAAATAGCAGAAAGCGGTGTTTTGGCACCCGCTTCATAGTTAATTCCGGAGCGGGTGAAGGAACCGGAACCGGCGTAACTGGAGAAAAAGCTACCGGTCATATTCGACAGCCCCTGTCCGATAAACTCCTGATTGGAGTCAATCCGCTGATTGGATTTGGTTGCAACGGCTCTACTAATGGAAACCGCTTCAATTAATCCCAGCAATGCCACCGCAAAGGCCTGCGGCGCCAGCAGTTTAATGGTTTCAAAAGAAAATTCGGGATGAGATAATGGTGGCAGGTGAGCCGGAATTTCACCGACCAGTTTAATATCCGTAAAGTTTTTCAGGTACAGTGCCAGTACACTGCCCACAATCATACCCAGTAACAGATTAGGTAATTTAGGCATAAACTTTTTAGCCAGCAGAGCGGTTAACAGCGTTGCCAGAGCAATCAGTAAAAGGTATGGGTTAATCTGGTCAAATCCGGTAAACAGATCCATCCAGGTATGCAGAAATGATTCACCTTTAGGTATGATAATTCCAGTAATATGTTTTAACTGGCTGGTGGCGATAAGAATAGCCGCCCCGGCAGTAAAGCCAATCACCACAGTATGCGAAACAAAGTTAACCAGTGAACCAAGACGAGCGACACCAAACGCAAACTGATAAACACCCGCCAGGAAGGTCAGGGTTAAAGCCATATTAATAAACTCCGGTGTTCCCGGAGTGGCATAATTACTGACAGCAGAAAAAACCACAATGGAAATGGCCGTTGTCGGCCCTGAAACCAGATGATAGGATGAACCAAACAGAGCGGCTATTATAGGCGTTACCATGGCAGTATATAAACCATATTCCGGCGGCAGGCCTGCAATGGTTGCAAATGCTACGCCCTGCGGCAATACAATAACAGCTCCGGTTAAACCGGCAATGATATCGGCTTTAATGGTCTCTTTGTTGACCATTTTAAACCAGATCAGAAAAGGAAAAATTTTCTCTAAATTCATTTACAAGGACCTATATACAAATAAGCAAAAGACAGCAGACTCTGCCGTAAAAATAACACTGCAGCTATTATCGGGCTACTATTAGCTTTATTATAACCAGAAGGCTAAATAGCGGGTTTCCATAAAGAAATACGGAAATTTGAATAAAATTTTACGCGCATATTATCCTTTTATTAGGCTAATAAAGCAAGTTCTAATATTCTTTTATATAACAATTATCCTGTACTGTTGCTTTCTGAAACACACAGCATCAATGACTGATAATTTATAAATTACTTGATCTAAATTGCTTATTTACAACACTGTTTCTACTATACTGCTTAAGCTGACTTTCAACTCTAAACTTTTTATGCCATGATTTCAGGACGATTAAAAAAACGCATTTTCACTATCTCCAGGATAATTGGCTTTTTCTCCATGGGGTTTAGTCTGTCTCTTATTTTTCCTATTCTGGTTTCCCTGTGGTACGACGATCATGAGGCCATTCATTTCTTCCACGCCTTTTTATTAATGTTTATTCCCGGCAGTCTGCTGTGGTACAGCACACGTAATAAAGACATTGATCTGACCGTCCGCGACGGCTTTCTGGTGGTCACCCTATTCTGGACCTTGATCAGTCTGCTGGCTTCCTGGCCGCTGATTCTTGGCGCACACCTGTCCTATACTGATGCCGTTTTTGAATCCATTTCTGCTTTTACCACCACCGGTTCAACGGTTATTACCCATCTGGAGGGTCTGCCGAAATCCATTTTATTTTATCGTCAGCAATTACAGTGGTTTGGCGGTATGGGTATGGTGGTTCTGGCCATTGCCATTCTACCCATGATTGGTATTGGTGGGATGCAGTTATACAAGGCTGAAGCACCCGGTCCATTTAAGGAGCAGAAAATCACCCCGCGCCTGTCCAAAACCGCCCGTTCCTTATGGGGCATCTATGTCGTTATTACCCTGCTCAATGCCCTGGCCTACTGGCTGGCCGGTATGTCCCCTTTTGATGCTGTGTCACACAGTCTTTCTACGGTTTCTACCGGAGGATTTTCCACCCATGATGCCAGCCTGGGCTATTTCAACAGTCCTCTGATAGAAAGTATCGCCATTATTTTCATGCTGCTGGGCGGTATTAATTTCAGTATTCATTATCTGGCTCTACACCGGGGCGGAATTAAGTCTTATTGGGAAGATATAGAAGTGCGCAGCTTTCTGCTGTTTGTGCTTGCCGTAGTTATTTTTTCCAGCCTGTTACTGTATCTGCAGGGAACCTATCACTCATTTTCTGCCAGTTTTGAAAATGCTTTTTTTGAAGTGGTTAGTATTGTGACCAGTACCGGTTTCGGCACGGCTGATTTTTCCCAATGGCCAGGCGCCCTGCCGGTACTGCTTATTTTTATCAGCTTTGTGGGCGGCTGCGGCGGTTCCACGGCCGGCGGTATGAAAGTGATGCGTATGAATGTGATTTTTCAGCAGGGCATTCGGGAAATCCGGCGTCTGATCCATCCACACGCACAATACCCCATCAGAGTCGGACGCCAGTTGCTGGATGAAAGAACTGTGGAAGCCGTATGGGGGTTTATGGCCATGTATGTGGCCACCTTTGTGATCCTGATGCTGCTGATGATGCAGACCGGGCTGGATCAGGTAACCGCATTTTCAGCCATTGCCACCTGTATGAACAATCTCGGCCCGGGTCTCGGTGAGGTGACCACCACCTTTGCCAGTATCAGTGATCCCGGTAAGGTCATTGCCATGATAGCCATGCTGCTGGGCAGACTGGAAGTATTTACTGTTCTGGTCTTGCTGACGCCGGAATTCTGGAAACAGTAAATGTTGCCCTCATCCTAACCTTCTCCCAAAGGGAGAAGGAATTTTAGATCAGTTAAACAGGATGATTTTTAGTACGTAAGTACTCACTTGCTTTAATCATATTGCTTAGAGCCGGTCTGACTTCATGCCACTGACGGGTTTTAAGTCCGCAGTCGGGATTAACCCAGACGCGTTCTGCCGGTATCCGGATGCTGGCTTTAAGCAACAGATCTACCATAGCATCCACGCCCGGAATATTCGGTGAGTGAATATCATACACTCCAGGACCTATCTCGTTGGGATACTGAAACTCATCAAACACGTCCAGTAATTCCATATCTGAGCGGGAGGTTTCTATGGTAATCACATCGGCATCCATCTCGGCTATGGCTTCAATAATGTCATTAAATTCTGAATAGCACATATGGGTATGAATTTGTGTCTCATCTTTAACCCCGTTTGCCGCAATGCGAAATGCCTTTATAGCCCAGTCCAGATAGTCCTGCCACTGGGAACGTCGTAAAGGCAACCCTTCCCGAAGGGCCGCTTCATCTATCTGGATAATACCGATTTCTGCCTTTTCCAGATCCAGCACCTCATCACGGATGGCCAATGCAATCTGATAAGCAGTCTGAGAACGGGGCTGATCATCCCGCACAAACGACCAGTTCATGATAGTAACCGGCCCGGTTAACATACCTTTTACAGGTTTGTCGGTTAATGACTGGGCGTATTGAATCCATCCAATAGTCATAGCCTTAGGTCTGGATATGTCACCGTATAAGATAGGCGGTTTAACACAGCGGGAGCCATAAGATTGCACCCAACCGAAACGACTAAAGGCATACCCCTCAAGTTGCTCACCAAAGTATTCCACCATATCGTTACGCTCGGCTTCACCATGTACCAGTACATCCAGACCGAGCTGTTCCTGTTCATTAATACTGCGCTGAATTTCCTGCCGGAGGTTTTGGTGATATTCCGTTTCTGTACAAGCACCATCCCGATACTGTTTTCTGACCCGGCGTATTTCGGCTGTTTGAGGAAACGAACCTATGGTTGTCGTTGGGTACAGGGGCAAATTAAAACGCTGTTTGTGCAGTTCAGCCCGCACTTGATAATTTGACTGCCTGTTCGCCATATCTTCGGTTATAGCCGCAACACGCTTTTTAACCTGTGCATTATGAACCCGTTCAGACTGCTGCCGTGACCGGATACAGCGCTGATTTTCTTCAAGCTCATTAGAAACAGTATCAACACCCTTAGTCAATGCCTGCTTAATAATAACCAGTTCTTCAAGTTTCTGTACCGCAAAAGACAACCAGCTTTTTATTTCCACATCCAGCTCTGACTCACTGTTCAGATCAACCGGCACATGCAATAAAGAGCATGAAGGTGCCAGCCATAAGCGTTCCTGCAGGCGCTCATAAATTGGTTCCAGCCAGTTTATCATACGCTTTAAATCCGACTTCCAGATATTTCGACCATTAACAATACCCAGAGACAGAATCCGTGAAGCTGGCAGCCAGTCAAGTACCCTGGCAACTTCCTGTTCATTATCCACAGCATTAATATGCAGACCGTTAACCGGCAGTTCACAGGCCAGCTGCAGATTTTCCTGAAGCTGACCAAAATAAGTCGTTAGTAATAGTTTAACCGGAGCCGTTTGCAAACGATAGTAGGCCAGTCTCAAAGCATGCTGCCAGGAGTCTGATAATTCAGTCACCAGAACAGGTTCATCTATCTGTACCCATTCAATACCCTGTTCAGCCAGTAAAATAAGCAATTCGCCATAAACATTCAACAGTGGTTCAAGAAGCTCCAGTCTGTCAGTATTATCTTTGGATTTACCCAGCCACAAATAAGTCACCGGACCAATAATAACCGGCTTAACGGAAAAATTAAGTGCTTTAGCCTGCTTTATCTGTGCCAGTAACCGTTCCGGATTAAGCGCAAAAGTAGTGTCTGCGGTAAACTCCGGTACAATATAATGATAATTGGTATCAAACCACTTGGTCATTTCACCGGCACTTAAATCATCGCCATTACCTGATACCTGACCACAGCCACACGCCTCTTTATGCACTGCCTGTCCCCTTGCAATACTGAAATACTGATCCAGCTCATTACCATTATTAAAAGCCGTACTGGTTTTAAAACGCTGTGGAATATTTCCCACCAGAAAACTGGTGTCCAGCACCTGATCATAAAAAGAAAAATCTCCTGCGGGGAGCCAGTCCAGTTGTTTCTGCTGCTGCCAGTGTTTTGCCCTTAAATCCGCTCCCGTCTGCTCCAGTTCGGCCTGGGAACTATTGCCCTGCCAGTAAGATTCCAGAGCAAACTTCAGTTCACGTTGTGTTCCAATTCTGGGAAATCCCAGGTTATGTATTGTCGGCATTATTTTTCTCCCTGTGAAATAGTTAATGTCAACTATTGTATTGATATTATTTATGAATAATAATGATATTTTTTGGGTAAATTATTATTATTTCTCATGCATACAAATACTGTCAGAGAAGAATATGATAGAAAACAGTCACCTTAAAATTATTCAGGCTCTGCATCATAACGGCACCCTGACAGAAGCGGCTAATGCCCTGTGTCTAACCCAGTCTGCATTGTCACATCAGATCCGTTATCTGGAAAAAAAGCTGGAGATCAAACTATGGGAAAAAGACGGTCGGAATATTCGCCTAACCCAGGCCGGTGAATTATTACTGCAGACGGCTCAACAGGTTTTGCCGGTACTGGAACAGGCTGAAAAAACCCTGCAGGCCTATGCCGGTGGCCAGCAGGGTTATCTGCGTATTGGCGTGGAGTGCTACCCCTGTTATAAATGGTTGACCCGGATTATTGGACAGTTTATCGATCAAATGCCTGATATCAATATTGATATTATCAATAAATTCCAGTTCAGTGGTCTTGAAGGACTGTTAAATTATCATGTGGATGTTTTAATTACCCCGGATCCGGTAAAAAAATCCGGTATTGTTTATATTCCCCTGCTGGACTACGAACTGGTGCTGGTAACAGCACCAGAACACCCTCTGGCCAAATGTCCATATATTAAACCGGAACATCTGGCTAATCAGATCCTGCTTAGTTTTCCCGTTGCTCCCGAACGACTGGATATTCTTAACCATTTTTTACGACCGGCCCATATAGAACCAGACAGCCTGCAGTTTATAGAATCACTGGACATTATGCTCAAACTGACTGAAGTTCAACGCGGTGTCTGTGTACTGCCGCAATGGCTGGCCGATAATAAAAACACCGAAAACAAACTGACCACTGTCCCCATCAGTAAAAAAGGTCTGCAAAAGCAGTTATTTCTGGCCATGAGGGAAAAAGATAAGAGTATTCCCTATATTCAAAAATTTATCAATATCGGCCGGTCAGTGAAAATATAAGCCTATACCACTAATTTCAACTTTAAAGCTATGTCGGTTTTTCAGAGCACTTGTAATAAAAAGTCCGGGCTTCTACACTTATTATGAAAAACATTAAAGGATTGCCATGGATTCTGCAGTAACTCAAAACAACGTATTACAGTTTAATCAGATCCATATTGATGTGGCCCGCAATGCTACCGATGACTTTAATCTGTTTCACGACAGCCAGCAATGGTCAAGAATTTATCAGAACCCCTTTCACGGCCCTATTGCTCTGGGCTTTCAGATTGAATCACTTATTGAAAATAAAATTCTGCAGCACAGACAGACTCATAAGGAACTTGAGCTTATACAGAAACAAAAACTCCGGTTTAGTAATTACCAGTTTAATTTTGCCAATGCCATTAAGCCGGATCAGAATATCAGTATTAATATCCGCAATACTCAGACCTCTAAAGACGATGTGTCACCTTTTCTAAGTAACCGGGTCAGTGTAAAAGCAGACAATCAACTGGCATTAATTGGCTTTAAAAAAGAAACGGTACAGCCTCTGTTTCTGGCTGATTCGGATTTTAACAGCCTTGCAGAATCACTCAGCAAGCAACCCGATCGCAGTATTCTGGATATTCATATCAATGGTCAGCAGAAAACTTTTTTTCTCAAAAGAAAGTTTATGAATGTCAGTAATGCCAAAAATTTTTTATGTGGTTCCAGAGTCGATCAGCGGATGTTTTTTGATGAACTGAAGAACCACTACCAGTTTCCGGAAATATTTCCCTGCGCATTTATTTCCTGCGCCCTGCTGGAAAAGTTTCTGCTTAAAAAGCTGGATTTTGAACGCTCTCCCATGGTTTACGGTTCACATAAAATCAGTGTTGACCGTACTGTTCTGGCTCAGTTGAAAAGCAATGATCGTCTGCATATTTTAATCCATCTGACCCACCCAGACAGCGGATCCGACTCTGAAAATCAAAACCAGATGTATGAGTGTTACGGGCTTATACACAATAATGATATTCTGTTCCGGGCACTGGTTGAACTGATCCCCCTACAGGCTATTCTTGAAAACTTAAAGAACAAATAAGTATTGGACAGCCTGTCCCTGTTTTTAATAGGCCTGTTTGAAAATTTCTCTCATAAAAACTTGCCAATCATAAAAAAATACATTATCTTGTATCTCATCAAAAAAAACACACTACATATAGATTTTATAATATTAGAATACTTACATACTAAACGTATAAAACAAACTATAAAAAAATAGTGTTCGCAGGGGAATCCGGTGCAAATCCGGAACTGTCGCGCAACGGTAATAAAGTCTTTTCATATTAAAACGGCTTTTAAGTCCGGTTACCTGCCTTAAAAATGTATCAACCCGGGTCTCGCGTCAAGGCTCAGGGTGAGAAGACCGTCTGCTGTTCCTCTTCTCCCTCTGGCCGTTTTAGTGAGTTTAGAAGCCTGTAAAACACCAGAGGAAAACCATGTCCAATATAAGCACCGATATTAACAAGAACACCAATACCGCTCTGTCAGTAGAAACCGGCACTTTATTAAGCCAGGCTGAACAGGTAAAACATCAGCATGATGAACAGACTTCCCCTTATAGCCAGCATCAGGTCATTCGACGCAATGGCAAGCTAACCGCTTTTGACCGCAGTAAAATCATAGTGGCACTGACCAAGGCTTTTCTAGCCGTTGAAGGCGGTACCGCAGCCGCTTCCAGCCGGGTACATGATATTGTGGACAAACTGGCCACAGAGGTGGTTGAGGCTCTGTTCCGGCATTTACCGGAAAATTCTACGGTCCATATTGAAAATATTCAGGATCAGGTTGAACTGGCTCTGATGCGTAACGGCCAGCATAAAATTGCCCGGGCCTATGTTCTCTACCGCGAACAGCAGGCACAGAAACGTGCCTCCAGCCACCATCAGGAGCAAGCCGAAGCGCTGGAAAAACAACCGCTCCAGATTATAGATGCTCTCGGACAGAAAAAACCACTGGATGAACAACGTCTGCAGCGGGTGCTTGAGGAAGCAGCCGAGGGGTTACAGGAAGTCGATACCCAACAGGTACTTAAAAGCACCCTCAATTCTGCTTATGACGGCATGCAGGAAGTGGATTTATACAGCTCCCTGATCCTTAACGCCCGCAGCCTGATTGACCGCGAGCCGGAATATTCCCGTCTGTCTGCCCGCCTGCTGCTGGACAACCTGCGCCGGGAATGTCTGAGCGATATTTATCAGCACCCCCGGGAAGCCACTCAGAGTGAAATGGCTGAACAGTACGCTGATTATTTTAAACACTATATTAAAAAAGGCGTGGAGCTGGAACTGCTTGATCCACAATTACTGCATTTTGATCTGGAGAAACTGGCAACGGCCATTCTTCCGGAACGGGATCATCAGTTTGACTACCTGGGCCTGCAGACACTGTATGACCGTTACTTTCTGCACCATGATAAAGTCCGTATGGAAATGCCTCAGGCCTTTTTTATGCGAGTGGCCATGGGCCTGGCCATAAACGAAATTGATCGTGAACAGCGCACTATTGAATTTTATAAGTTGCTGTCCTCCTTTGACTTTATGTGCTCAACGCCGACCCTGTTTAACTCCGCCACTTTAAGACCGCAGCTATCCTCCTGTTATCTGACCACGGTACCCGATGATCTGGAAGGCATCTACTCCGCTTTAAAAGACAACGCCTTGTTATCCAAATTTGCCGGCGGTCTGGGCAATGACTGGACTCCAGTGCGCGGACTGGGTGCTCATATTAAGGGAACTAACGGAGAATCTCAGGGGGTTGTGCCCTTTCTTAAAGTCGCCAATGACACGGCAGTGGCTGTGAATCAGGGCGGGAAACGCAAAGGTGCCATGTGTGCCTATCTGGAAACCTGGCATATTGATATTGAGGATTTTCTGGAACTGCGTAAAAACACCGGCGATGAAAGGCGCCGTACCCATGATATGAATACGGCTAACTGGGTACCCGATCTGTTTATGAAACGGGTGGCCGAAGAACAGGACTGGACGCTGTTTTCTCCTGATGAGGTACCAGAACTTCATGAGCAATACGGTCAGTCCTTTGAAAAAACCTATCTGGCTTATGAAAAAAAAGCCGCGCGCGGTGAAATAAAGTTATTTAAAACCGTTAAAGCCGTTGAGCTATGGCGTAAGATGCTGGGCATGCTGTTTGAAACCGGCCACCCATGGATTGCCTTTAAGGATCCCTGCAATATCCGCTATACCAATCAGCATATGGGCACGGTCCACAGCTCCAATCTGTGTACGGAAATTACTCTGCATACCAATGCCGATGAAGTGGCAGTCTGTAACCTTGGCTCAGTGAACCTGCTGGCGCATATGACTGAAAACGGCCTGGATCATCAGAAACTGGAAAAGACCATTACTACCGCCATGCGCATGCTGGATAATGTTATCGATTATAATTATTATTCCATCCCCCAGGCACGCCGCTCCAACCTGCGCCATCGTCCTGTCGGCCTGGGCATTATGGGCTTTCAGGATGCCCTGTATTATCAGAAAATAGCCTACGGCAGTGAACAGGCCGTTGAATTTGCCGACCGTTCCATGGAAGCCGTTAGTTATTATGCCATTAAGGCTTCTGCTCAGTTAAGCGCTGAGCGAGGCCGCTATTCTTCTTATGAAGGATCACTATGGAGCCAGGGCATACTGCCGCTGGATTCTGCCCGGCAGTTGGCTGAAGAACGGCAGAACTATATCCAGTACGATACCAGCAGTACTCTGGACTGGGAAGGTCTGCGTACTACCATTAAAGAACAGGGTATGCGTAATAGTAACTGCCTGGCTATTGCTCCCACGGCCACCATTTCCAATATCTGCGGGGTCAGTCAGTCCATAGAACCGGCTTATCAGAACCTGTATGTTAAATCCAATTTGTCCGGGGAGTTTACGGTAGTGAACGCCTGTCTGGTCAAACACCTGAAAGAGTTAAAACTCTGGGATGAGGTAATGGCCAACGATTTAAAATATTATGACGGTTCCCTGCTGCCCATAGAGCGTATTCCCGATGAGCTTAAATCCATTTACGCCACCGCCTTTGAAATTGATACCCGCTGGTTAATTGAAGCAGCCTCACGTCGCCAGAAATGGATTGATCAGGCTCAGAGTCTGAACCTGTATATGGCTGAACCGTCCGGTAAGAAACTGGATCAGCTTTATAAACTGGCCTGGGTACGCGGATTAAAAACCACTTATTACCTGCGTTCTATGGGAGCCACACATATGGAAAAAACTTCCGTTCAGGCTGATACCGCAGTGGTTCAGGACAGCACACCCAAAGTGTGTTCCATACTGGATCCCGACTGTGAAGCCTGTCAGTAAGGCATTTCCATAATTAACACACCATGAATGAATAACAAAATAATACAGGAAAATCATTATGCTTAACTGGGACGATCCACTTGCCGCGTTTAACAATACCCACAACGAAACCAGAACTACTGAAAATGCCATTCATGCTGAGCAGATTCTGGAACAACAGAAACACTCTGACCTTAAAGACGAACCTAAAGATGAGCTCAGTGAAACAAAGCCACCAGCAACAGAGGCCGCTGCTCAGTCCGCCATGAAACCGGTACGGGCCGATGATAAACGGGTCATTAACGGCCTGACTGATATTAACCAGCTGGCACCCTTTAAATATCCCTGGGCCTGGGATTTTTTTCTTAATGCCAATAAAAATCACTGGACACCGCTGGACATCAATATGTCTAAAGATGTACATGATTATCAGCACCGGATGACCGTAGAAGAAAAACATGTCTATGAAAATGTCCTATCCTATCTGACCACTTCAGATATTCTGGCCATGCGCAATGTCGGCCTGGCAGTTATGGAGAAAATGACCGCGCCTGAACTGCAGATTTATCAGGCCCGTCAGGTTTATGAGGAAGCGTTGCACACCTGGACTTATCAGCACTGTATTGAATCCATCGGTCTGGAACAGGGAGAAATCTATAACCGTTATCGGGTGGTACCGGCTATTAACCAGAAAATTCAGCTGGCTAATAATAAAATTAACTCGGTATTAAGAGCCGATATTGATTTAACGGATAAGGACGAGCTGGAAAATTTTGTGTTGGCCTATACCTTTTTTGCCGGTATTTTTGAAGGCTGCTGGTTTTACAATGGATTCAGTCCCATATTCGCCCTGCAGCGCCGTGGCCTGATGACCGGTACGGCCGAGCAGTTACAGTATATTATGCGCGATGAAGTCCTGCACTGTGCCTTCGGGATACGGGTGGTGAATCAGATCATTGCTGAAAACAATGTGCATATTGATCCCGTACAGATCCAGAGCATGTGGGAAGAAGCCGAAGCAGCGGAAATTGACTATGCCCATTATATTCTGCGCGATCCCATTATCGGTTATAACGCTGAGGATCATATCGAGCAGTTCCGTTTTATCGCTAACCGCCGGGCCAGACAGTTAAAACATAAGGAGCCGTTCCCGGGCGCCGAAAACCGCCTGAACTGGCTGGATGAGCAGGCCAATTTGCGTAAGGAGAAAAACTTTTTTGAAACCCGGGTGACGGAGTATCAGACCGGTGGTTCACTTAACTGGGACTGAATATCCGCCGATGCCCGTGTGGAGTGCTCATCCTGAGATTTATTGCTTAATATCACTGTCTTTTATGGTCATAAATTATACAATGGGAGTTAGGAGAACATTTAGACAATAATAACAGAGTCTGCCTCTGGTCTAATCAATCATTTGATTGGAGATAAATATCTATGGCACAGGTAAAACGAATGGTGCTGGACATTTTAAAGCCACATACCCCCAATGGACTTGAATTTTCCATGCAACTGGCTGAAGAATGTCCAGACTGTCGATTTAACTTCAAAGTACTGGAAGTTGATGAAAAGACTGAAACTGTCGTCGTCATTGTAGAGTCTGACAACATTCCTTATGATGCTGTTTCCAGTTCAATAACCCAAATGGGTGGTTCTGTTCATAGTATTGATGAAGTCGATGTTGTGGGGAGTGATTTTACAGACAGACCTCTCAGCTCTGACTGACTTTTTATATGTTTAAATATTTTCAGCTTTTATTCAGTATATCTCACTCAGAGCTGATCGCACGTCGGTATTTTGTTGTCAATGGTTTTGATGGTGCATTGACCATGTTGGGCTTATTAATGGGCTTTTATCTTAATAATGATGCCATTTCACTCCATATGCTTATTAACGCATGTATGGGGGCTGCCATTGCCTTATCAGCCAGCGGCATCAGCAGTGCTTATATCAGTGAGTGCGCTGAAAAAAAACAGGAACTCAAGGAACTTGAAAACGCCATGATTACAGACTTACAGGGCTCTGCTCATGGGCAGGCAGCACGGTTTATGCCTTTTATTATTGCGATGGTAAATGGACTGGCACCATTAATTTTTGCTCTGATAATTATGCTGCCTCTTATGCTGACCCAGCGGCTACCAGAAATACTCAGCTACCCCGTTGAAACAGCGATTGCCGTGGCATTTTGTCTGATTTTCCTTTTAGGTGTGTTTATCGGGAAAATCAGCCACAGTTTCTGGTTATGGGCAGGCTTTAGAGCCATGTTAATTGCCTTAACAACCACGGTGATAATCTATATTATCAGTATTCATAAGTAGGTACTTAAGAAAAATATCGTTAAATTTCATATACATATCTGTTGGCTTCATCATATATCAATATAAAATG
>JALTKC010000101.1 GCA_027076245.1 Gammaproteobacteria bacterium | reverse complement strand
TTACCGTACCGTGGACTATGCCCTGTATAAACGGCGTGTGGAAACCAAAAAGTTTGATATGATTGTCACCAGCTATTCAGAAAGTCAGGTGCCTGGCAATGAACTGATTGGCCGCTGGCACTCTAAAATGGCTGATGTGGACGGCTCAGCCAATTATCCCGGTATTAAAAATAAAGCCGTGGATTCTCTGCTGGAGCAGTTAAGTAAAACCACAGACTGGGATGAAATTGTGGCCCTGACCCGTGCTCTGGACAGAGTATTACTCAGTGAATTTTACCTGGTGCCACACTGGTATATTTCCACTCACAGGATTGCCTACTGGGATAAATTTGAGTTTCCTAAAACCCTGCCCAAATATTTTTCTGCTGAAGGCTGGATGCTCTCCACCTGGTGGTTTAAACCCGAATACCGGACATCAAAATAAGTCATGCTTTATTATGTAATTAAACGCCTGCTATTAATGATACCCACATTGTTCGGGGTCATGCTGATTACCTTTGTGATCACCCAGTTTGTTCCCGGCGGCCCGGTTGAGCAGTTAGTGGCGCAGTTAAGCGGTCAGAACCAGATGACCGAAGCCGGTGGTGTCACCAGTGATTTATACCGGGGAGCAGAAGGCATAGACAAGGAACGTCTGGAAGAAATCAAGGCGCTGTACGGTTTTGACAAGCCTCCGGTGGAACGTTTTCTGATCATGATGAAAAATTACCTGACCTTTGATTTTGGAGAAAGCTATCATCATCATGAATCAGTCATCGATCTCATTATCAGCAAACTGCCGGTATCCATCAGTATCGGCATGTGGACTTTTTTTATTACCTATCTGACCTGCATTCCTCTGGGTATCGCCAAAGCCGTCAGGGACGGTTCCCGCTTTGATATGATCACCAGTACTATTGTGCTAGTGGGTTATGCCATACCCGGCTTTGTGCTGGGTATTTTACTACTGGTTCTGTTCGGCGGGGGCAGTTTTTTTGATATTTTTCCACTCAAGGGACTGGTTTCAGACAACTGGGATCAGCTTGGCTGGTTTGACAAAATACTTGATTATTTATGGCATATGGTACTGCCTATTATTTCTTCCGTTATCGGCAGCTTTGCGGTTATGACTCTGCTGACTAAAAACAGTTTTCTGGAAGAAATCCGTAAAAACTATGTAGTAACTGCCAGGGCCAAGGGATTGACCAGTAATCAGGTGTTATACAAGCATGTATTCAGAAATGCTCTGATCCCGCTAATAACTGGTTTTCCCGCCAGTTTTCTGGCGGCCTTTTTTGCCGGCAGCCTGCTGATAGAAACTATTTTTTCCCTGGATGGTCTGGGACTGCTGTCCTATGAATCCATAGTCCGGCGTGATTATCCGGTGGTGCTGGGTTCGTTATACTTATTTACTCTGCTGGGTCTTATTACCAAGCTGATCACCGATCTTTCCTATGTGCTGATTGATCCCCGCATCAAGTTTGATTCAGCCGGTCAGGGAGGTGCCTGATATGGGCTATAATGCTGAGCAGCTCACTAATATGTCACCCAATATGCGGGCCTGGGTGCGTTTTAAAAATAATAAACGCGGCTATTATTCGCTGTGGATTTTTTCTATTCTTTTGTTTACCAGTTTTTTTGCCGAGGTGATCAGTAATGACAAACCGCTGGTGGTTTATTATGACCATCAGTATTATTT
>JALTKC010000100.1 GCA_027076245.1 Gammaproteobacteria bacterium | reverse complement strand
CAATTAATCTTTTGACTTCGTCTGATGGGGCGTATATGAGTTCTTTTCGACAAGACCGGCAGGCAAGATTACATGAAGGGTCATAATTAAGAGTCATTTTGCTTGGCCCCTTGTCCATTACAACCGGCTTGCTTTTTATCAGTTCCGCATTTTTATTAAACATTTCATCTGTTGAAAGTTCACCTTCTGCAAGTCTGCCACATCTTTCTGCCTTGCAGAATTTATATGATCCATCATGTATGCTGGAACGTAGTTTTTGTGCCTGAGGTGAATTCCATATTTCCTCAAACGACTGCGTAAATGCGTTTCCCAGGCTGTAGCCATTAGTCCATGCGGCACAACAGACAAAAACGCGGCCATCAGGCCATATAGTCATATTAGTAAAGGGTGAGTCGCAAAAAGAACGCATAGTAATACCTTAAGTGAATTTCAACTCTTAATGATAATTTATTATCGATAGAGTTCTATTTCCCCATTAGTACTGGGAAGGTTAAGTCGAATTTTGTTTTTATGTTGTAATTCACGCCAGGAAACAATTTTGCCACTGGCGTTCATTTTTTTAAAGCTATCTCTATCCGATTGAACATTAAGAAAGTCGATCATTTTCAAATAGGCATTCTGATGGCTGACGTCAATGGAAATAATATCATTGGGTCTATTTTTAAAATACTCAGACACATTATCCCGGTGTCTGATATAACAGTTTTTAAGGTGCTCATCTGATATGGCTGTTTGCCTGTTCAAGGGACTGAATGTTTCAGCATAACACCGTTTAACTGCTGGCGGGAAGCCGCCCTGGGGCATTAACAGGCCGGTAATCATGTTTTCAAACAGAGATTTTATTGAAGGCAGCCAGCTATCTATCTGGCGCTCAAGATATATAAATCGGGAGCCGGGAAAGCGCCTGTCCAGCTTCCTGTAGTCACAATATGCGGGGGTGTCACCAATAACATCGGCAGCAAGTAAGCTGCCTTCGGTAACGGCGCAATGGGCGACTTTAAAGCCCAGATCGAGTAAGGATACGCAGACAGATGTCGTGCCTGTTCTGGGGAGACCTATAATAAAAATCTTTGACATATGTGTGAGTAAGTTTTCCAGTCAATAATGTCGTAGAGTATAACAATTTTATATAAAATTGTTTTCCCGCAAGTTGATCGGGGCTTCCTAAGGGTTGCACCGCTATTTTGTTTGGTAGTATTGTAAAGTAACATTACCAGAATGCCTGCCCGTGAATACTGCTGGTCGCTATACGTTTATATGGGGATTCACAGGTTTTCTAAAATATAGAGGTCATCGTTAATGGAGAAGAAAAAAGTTTACCCGGTTTCCTGCTACGGAAAGCATTTATGCCTGGTGCCTGACTTTAATATGTGGTTGATATTTCTGTTTCTGGTACGCCCTTATGTTGTGCTGGTAATGTCTTTTGCGAATCGTAATGACAGAATGGAGTTGATTAATCTTTTATATACGGACAAGGTCATGATGTCACTGGGCGCCATAGCCGGCATTCCTGCAGCATTTGTTGTGTATGCCTGGATGAAGCGGGAGCCGGGTGCTTCTGATTTTGTAAAAAATATCTGGCATAGGGGGAGAATATTGCTGGCAATATCAGCGGTGTTTAATGCCGGTTTGGCCTTTGCACCCATGGTGATCAGAGGTGTACATCATTTTGGCTTTCAT
>JALTKC010000099.1 GCA_027076245.1 Gammaproteobacteria bacterium | reverse complement strand
GTGTATCAATGGTATACAAACCCAGTCTGCACAAACCTATAACCTGCTTGACCAACTGGATGAACTGCAACAACTGAATGTGGATATACTGCGCCTTAGTCCCCAGTCTAAACACATGGAAAGGATTATCCATATTTTCCGGCAGGTGATGGATAAACAGCTCAGCACTGAACAGGCCAATCAGCAGCTTCAACCTTTAATGCCTTATGGCAGCTGCAATGGCTACTGGTATGGGGAAGCCGGTATTAAGGTCCTAGCCGTATAAAAACCTGGTGACAGTACTCAACAAACCTGCTTCGTCGAAGTAATTTACACTTTAGATATTACAAAAATCCCGTCATACAGTCATTTAAGAAGGGAAACATAAATCTGACAAGCATCCGTAAGCATAAAACCAGTCTGAATCCCTATAAATGTCAGCTTAATTTACAGTTTTTCTTAAAAACACTTGGAAAAACATAAATCAAACCTTTAATATGCGTCTAACTCATTGAAAATTCATAAAAAATATATACTGGCTTGTTTTATGCTTGTTTCAGATAAGCGGCTTGGTGCGAGCAGGACGGCATACAGCCCACTTTTAGCTTCATAGGGAGATAACAATAAAATGAATAAACTTAATGTGTTGCTTGCAAGCACAGCCTTCTTTTTAACAACCAGTGCCACAGCGGCACCTGTCGATATCGACACCATGTATGTGGATAATGCCTCTGCAACACTGACTATCGATTCACTTTTCAGTACTCTGGGGCCTTATACCGCCAGCACCGGTATTACTCCTCCAGCAGAAATTACCATGGGCAGCTTTCAAGACTCTATTTTAAATGTGAGCTCTGGTGACTTCTCACTCAACATCTACTCCACAAGTGGCTTTGGCGCATCTGCACCATCAGGTTATGTGGATGGCTCAACTATTGATGTCGATTTTTCCAGTTTGAGGGGCACACTGTCATACAATACCAACCAGTTTGACTTTGCCCTGTGGCCACTGACTACAACACTGGATTACGGTACTTATACCCCGCTTGACAGCACATTCGATATCGGCTGGACGGATAGCTTGACGATAGACCTGACATCTTTCTTTTCTACAACAGCCACGCTGGATGTAGATTTACAGGGCTACTTAACGACTGTACCAATTCCCGCCGCATTATGGTTATTTGGCTCCGGCCTGATTGCCCTGGTTGGGGTTTCTCGCCGAAAAAACTATAGCCTGTCATAAAACAGGCAACGTTCCAACGATATTAAAGGCCTCATCCGAGGCCTTTTTCTTTTATGTCACAACAAAAACAGGTTTAAAACCGCTCCGCCAGCTGACTTGCCTTTTCACTCAACAGACCCAATAACTTCCACTGCTCCATATCCACTGAATCCAGAAAATTTTTCACATATAAACCCAGCTCCGTATCCCCGATCAGCTGCAGATGACGATTAAAAAACAGGGTGTCCGGGTCTTCACGGCGGCTGGCCAGTAACAGGAAATCATACAGGTTTCCGGCAATAACCAGATCAGCTGATGAATTGGGCATCACAATGAGTTTCTGGTTGCTATAGCTGACATTGACACAAATACCCGCATCTTTGACCTGCAGGGACAAAACCTTATTATCCAGAAAATCCAGCTCCTCATCCCCTAGCTGCTGAGCAAAAAGCCGGTTTAATGCTCTCACAAACAGCTCA
>JALTKC010000098.1 GCA_027076245.1 Gammaproteobacteria bacterium | reverse complement strand
CTTCGAATATTAAAGTTTTAAAAGGTCTGGATGCCGTAAGAAAACGACCTGGAATGTATATCGGGGATACGGATGATGGCACTGGACTGCATCATATGGTTTTTGAAGTGGTTGATAATTCTATTGACGAAGCTCTGGCTGGATATTGTAGCTCAGTTGATGTAATCATCCATAGTGATGGTGGTGTCAGTGTAAAAGATGATGGACGGGGGATCCCGGTCGATATGCATGAAGAAGAAGGCCGTTCTGCTGCAGAAGTTATTATGACAGTGCTGCATGCCGGAGGTAAATTCGATGATAACTCATATAAGGTATCAGGTGGTTTACATGGAGTAGGTATATCGGTAGTTAATGCATTATCGGAAACTGTACGGTTGACTATTTGTAGAAATGGTAAGAAATACCAGCAGGAATATTCAATGGGTGAACCACTTACTGAATTGAAAGAGATTGGTGAAACCGATCAAACTGGGACTGAAATTTATTTTTTACCCAGTAAGGAAATATTCAGTGATGTGGAATATCATTATGACATTCTGGCCAAGCGCTTACGTGAATTATCATTCCTGAATTCAGGGGTATGTATTAACCTGAAAGATGAAAGAGAAGTCGATAAAAAAGATCGATTTGAATATGTCGGTGGGATTAAGGCATTTGTTGAACACTTAAATAAAAATAAAACCACTTTACACAGTAATATAGTTTATTTTACCAATGTGAAGGATGATATTTCCGTTGAAGTGGCACTGCAATGGAATGATACCTACCAGGAAAATATCTTCTGTTATACCAATAATATTCCACAAAGAGACGGCGGAACGCATCTGGCTGGGTTTCGGTCCGCACTGACCCGTACCCTGAATCAGTATATAGAACAAAGTGGGATAGCCAAAAAGGCCAAGGTTACAACAACCGGTGATGATGCCAGAGAAGGATTGACCGCAGTACTTTCAGTTAAGGTTCCTGATCCTAAATTTTCCTCACAGACAAAAGATAAACTTGTCTCTTCGGAAGTTAAAAGTGCTGTAGAATCGGTTATGGCAGAAAAACTTAATGAATTTTTGGCTGAAAATCCAGCAGATTCAAAGGCCATTGCCACAAAAGTAATTGATGCGGCACGGGCCAGAGATGCAGCCAGAAAAGCCAGAGAAATGACCCGAAGAAAAGGTGCACTGGATATTGCGGGTTTGCCTGGCAAACTGGCAGATTGTCAGGAAAAAGATCCTGCCCTTTCAGAGCTATTTCTTGTGGAAGGGGATTCTGCCGGCGGTTCAGCCAAGCAGGGTAGAGACAGAAAAACACAGGCAATTCTACCTTTAAAAGGTAAAATTCTGAATGTAGAAAAAGCCCGTTTTGACAAAATGTTGTCGTCAGCAGAGGTGGGCACTTTGATCACTGCTATGGGTACTGGAATTGGCAAAGATGAATTTAATATAGAAAAACTGCGATATCATCGAATTATTATTATGACTGATGCGGATGTGGATGGGTCTCATATTAGAACCCTACTATTAACTTTTTTCTATAGACAGATGCCGGAACTGATTGAACACGGTTATATCTATATAGCCCAGCCACCCTTGTATAAAATCAAAAAAGGCAAACAGGAAAAATATGTTAAAGATGATGCAGAATTAAATGATTATCTATTACAGGTAGCACTGGATAAGGCTGCACTCTACCC
>JALTKC010000097.1 GCA_027076245.1 Gammaproteobacteria bacterium | reverse complement strand
TAATCATTTGTGCTTCTTCATCAGAACCATGGGACATAGCGTAGATCAGTGGCAGGGTCGGTTTGCCTTCGGCCAGATCATCACCGACATTTTTACCCATATCCTCACTACTGGCACTATAGTCAAGTACATCATCAATGAGCTGAAAAGCCGTGCCCAGGTGCATACCATAACGAGCCATAGCCTGTTCAATAGCTTCATTTTGTCCGGCCACCACAGCACCTAATTGTGAGGCGGATTCAAATAATTTGGCGGTTTTAAAATGGATAACTTCCAGGTAGCGCTCTTCAGTCGTCGAGGCATCATTGCAGTTTAATAACTGCAGAACCTCGCCTTCAGCAATGGTGTTAGTAGAATGGGATAGAATTTCCATGACTTTCATCTGACCCACGCCGACCATCATCTCAAAGGCACGGGAATAGAGGAAGTCACCCACCAGCACACTGGCCGCATTACCCCATAGTTCATTGGCCGTATCCTTGCCGCGACGCAGTTCAGACTCATCGACCACATCATCATGCAGTAGGGTGGCGGTATGAATAAATTCTATCACTGCCGCCAGGGTAATATCGTGTTCACCGTTTTCTTTGGAGGCATAATTAAAGGCATTGGCGCTGAGCAGCACAATAATGGGGCGCAGACGTTTACCGCCGCTATTAATAATATACTGACTGATCTGGTTAATAAGCACCACTTCAGAATGAAGACTGTTCTGAATCAGTGTATTAACACGGTTCATATCACCTTCAATTAATTTAAAAACGTCTTCAATTGTCATTTTCAGTATATAAATTCAGTATCAGTATTAGTTTAAGTGCCGTAAAAAATTGAGTATTAAAAACCTGTCCGGGGAACACAGTTGGAAGATCGTATGTTTCCCTATGGAATGTGTCAAGTTAAATTGACTTAAAAGATTGATATTTAACAGGGTGGATTTATACGTAAAGTCCGAATCTGTCAGTGGTTATAATTTATTTATAAAATAAAATGGGTTTGGGTTTGACAAGGTTTGTAAAAACAGGCTAAAATTGACTGTCTTAGATTTGGATTTAATCGCTTTTGTTGTTTTCGCTTCTTTTAGGAGGAAGCTGGTTAAGAACAGGGGCATTTACTTTGGTTTGGAGTAAACTATGTACGCGGTAATTAAAACCGGCGGTAAGCAATATAAAGTATCTGAAGGTCAAACACTTAAAGTTGAAAAGCTTAACGCAGAAGAAGGCGCAAGCATCGATCTGGACGAAGTTCTGATGGTTGCTGATGGTGAAAACATTAAAGTGGGTACCCCATTAGTGGATGGTGGTAAAGTCACTGCAACTGTTGCTTCACATGGTCGCGGCAAGAAAGTCAAAATTGTAAAATTCAGACGTCGTAAGCATCATCGTAAACAGATGGGGCATCGTCAGTCTTATACTGAAATTAAAATTGAAAAGATTACAGCTTAAAAGCGGATCTAATCTATTATTTTTATCTCGATTTCAGTTAAGTTTTTAAAGACAGGATAACGAAAAATGGCTCACAAGAAAGCAGGTGGTAGTACCAGAAACGGGCGCGATTCAGTATCGAAGCGTCTGGGTGTCAAAAAATTTGGTGGTGAAATGGTTGTTGGTGGAAATATTATTATCCGTCAGCGTGGAACCAAGGTTCATCCAGGTTTAAATGTTGGTATTGGTAAAGATGATACTTTATTTGCCAAGGCTGACGGTCGGGTACTTTTTGAAACCAAAGGCCCTAAAAACCGCAAATATGTTAGCGTAATAGCTGAGTAAGCGCTGTTTAAAACAGACTTGTTCCTGTGTACGTTTACAAAACTTAAAAGGCCATTAACGGCTTTTTAAAGAAAAAGGCTCTACCAGATTCTGGCAGAGCCTTTTTCGTTTTATAAAATATTCTTCTCGCTAAAAAAATGGTCGAAGGTAAAGTAAAAAATGAAATTTGTTGATGAAGCGACTATTAAAGTTGAATCAGGTCAGGGCGGCAGAGGTATTGTCAGCTTTCGCCGTGAGAAGTATATTCCCTTTGGTGGCCCTGACGGCGGTGACGGCGGTGACGGTGGTTCTGTTTATTTACGGGCCACTGACGGTCTTAATACCCTGGCGGACTTTCGAATGACCCGTTTTTACAAGGCGCAGAATGGTCAGGCCGGGCAGGGTAAGGAAAAAACCGGGCGCGGCGGGGATGATCTGTATATTAATGTACCGGTGGGCACCAGTGTTAAAGATATTGAAACCGGGGAAGTACTCGGCGATCTGACTGAAGCCGGACAGGTTCTTATGGTAGCCCGGGGCGGTTTTCATGGCCTGGGTAATACCCGTTTTAAAAGCAGTGTGAACCGTGCACCGCGTCAAAGTACCCTTGGGACTCCGGCTGAACGTCGGGAATTATTACTGGAATTAAAAGTACTGGCGGATGTCGGTCTGCTGGGGATGCCCAATGCTGGTAAATCCACTTTTATTCGTGCAGTCTCTCAGGCTAAACCTAAAGTCGCTAATTATCCTTTTACCACCCTGATACCGAACCTTGGTGTGGTCAGTATTGTGCCGCACCGCAGCTTTGTTGTGGCGGATATTCCCGGTGTCATTGAAGGGGCAGCCGAAGGCGCCGGTCTGGGCATACGCTTTTTAAAACATGTCGCCCGTACCGGTTTATTACTGCACTTTATTGATATTGAGCCTTATGACGGCAGCAGTCCGGTAGAAACCTTCCGCGCCATTGAAAATGAGCTGGAAAAATTCAGTGACGAATTGATCAATAAGGAACGCTGGCTGGTGATCAATAAGGTTGACCTGTTAGCAGAAGAAGAGCGGGAAGAAAAATGTCAGGCTATTATTGATGAACTGAACTGGCAGGGGCCGGTATTTAAAATTTCAGCCATGAACAAATCAGGCACCCGGGAACTGTGTTTTGCTATTATGGATCATCTGGAAGCGCAACAGGGTTTACAGGGCCATGTTGAAGATTCAGAAGAAAGCCTGGAAGACAATTACGAAGAAATAACCAGTGGCACTTATGATGCCGTCACTGGTAAAATTATTAAATGAAAATCAATCAGAGAAAACATCTGCAAAATACCCGTCGCTGGGTAGTCAAAATAGGCAGTGCCCTGTTAACCAACGAAGGCAATGGCCTGGATTATCAGGCCATTGCCGGATGGGTGGAACAGATGGCGAGCCTGATGCAAATGGAGTCCGGTCAGAATCTGGAAATTTTACTGGTTTCATCCGGTGCAGTGGCAGAAGGCATGAAGCGCATGGGCTGGAAAACCCGTCCGGACTCCGTTTATAAACTGCAGGCAGCGGCGGCTGTCGGGCAGATGGGGCTGGTGCATGCTTATGAATCTCAGTTTCAGAAACACCAGCTGCATACTGCACAGATTTTGTTGACCCATGATGATCTATCTAACCGAACACGTTATCTGAATGCCCGTTCTGTATTATTAAAACTGATCACCTTAAATATCGTCCCCATTGTCAATGAAAATGATACCGTGGTTACCGATGAAATCCGCTTCGGGGATAATGATACCCTGGCGGCGCTGGTGGCCAATCTGATTGATGCGGATTTGCTGGTGATTTTAACGGATCAGCAGGGCATGTTTGACTGTGATCCCCGGAAAAATCCACAGGCTAAACTGTTAACCGAAGTAGATGCACTGGATCCTAAGCTGGATGCCATGGCCGGGGATTCCAAAGGAGAGTTGGGACGTGGCGGTATGGCCACCAAACTCAGGGCTGCCCGCCTGGCCGCCCGTTCTGGAACAGCCACCATTATTGCCTCCGGACGGGAAAAGCGGGTACTGAACCGTCTTTATCAGGGCGAATCCATAGGTACGCTATTGTATGCTAAAAAGACCCCCTTGCTGGCACGCAAACAATGGCTGGCCGGACACCTGCTGATGAAAGGTGAACTGGTGCTGGACAGTGGTGCAGCCAAAGTGTTGCGCTCTAAAGGCTCCAGTCTGCTGTCAGTCGGTGTTAAAGAGGTAGTGGGGCAGTTTGCAAGGGGGGATATGGTGGTCTGTGTGGATGAACAGGGCAAAGAGGTTGCCCGCGGACTGATTAATTACAGCAGTGATGAAGCAGACCGAATCAAGGGGCACGCCAGTTCAGAAATTGCCGATATACTGGGCTATGTTGATGAACCTGAACTGATTCATCGGGATAATCTGGTTATTACATAAGGCTTAAATATTCTAAACCCTGGGAGCGCGGGCATCTTGCCCGCGTTATAAGATAATGGGTAATTCAGTATATTGACGCGGGCAAGATGCCCGCGCTCCCAGGAGGCAGAAAACCCTTTAAACTTAAATTAATCAGTTAATTTTAATATAGGCTTGATCTTATCTGAAAATTATCTGATAATACCCCGCTTTCTTTAGCCCATTAAGATAAATTTAGACAAGACACTAATACCGTATAAGATAAGAAGTTTCAGGAGTTAAGACATTGGCCAATTCACTACAATCTAAAAAACGCGCACGTCAGGCAGTTAAACGTCGTACCAGAAATGTTGCACAACGCTCTGCATTTCGTACTGCGATTAAAAAAACAGTTTATGCTATTGAAGCCGGTGACAAAGAATCTGCAATCAGTGCTTATAAAGAAGCCGTTCCCATGATTGATGGTCTGGCCAGTAAAGGTCTTATCCATAAAAACAAGGCGGCCCGCCATAAGAGCCGTCTCAATGCCAGAATTAAAGCCCTTAGCTAATAGAAAGCCCTTAGCTAATAGAAAACCCTGGGCTAATAAACTGACGCTTCAAGCTTGTTTAAAAACAGGTCTTAAAGGCTAAATGCTGGTATAGCTAAAAAGCCGGGTTCTTATATAATATAGGAACCCGGCTTTTTTATGCCTGCAAAAAATAATAAAGGACTAACCCCCAATTGTTTAAATCCACCCTGATTGTCGGCATAATGACCCTGCTGTCCCGTATCCTGGGCTTTGTCCGGGATGTGGTCTTTGCCCGAGAGTTTGCCGCTACAGCCGGGATGGATGCCTTTCTGATTGCCTTTAAAATCCCCAATTTTATGCGCCGCCTGTTTGCAGAAGGGGCCTTTAATCAGGCCTTTGTACCGACCCTGGGTGAATATAAAGAAACCAGAGATAAAGCCGCGGTAAAAGATTTAATTCAGCATGTGGCCGGTACCCTGGGCGGCTGGCTGTTTTTAATTACCCTGGCCGGCGTTATTCTGGCGCCCGTTGTGATTATGATTTTTGCCCCGGGCTATCTCAGTGAGCAGCACAACCAGAGTCAGTATGATTTAACGGTCAGTCTGCTGCGCATTACCTTCCCTTATATTCTGTTTATTTCCCTAGTGGCTTTTGCCGGGGGCATTATCAATACCTATGGTAAATTTGCCGTACCGGCCTTTACCCCGGTACTATTAAATATTGTGTTAATTTCAGCGACTTACTGGATAGCTCCCTTGATGGAACAACCGGTCCTGGGGCTGGCTATCGGGGTCTTTATTGCCGGGCTGATCCAGTTATTATTCCAGCTGCCCTTTATTTACCGCATGGGCTTTTTATCTCGTCCGCGCTGGAACCCAAAGCATCCTGGCGTTAAAAAAATACTTAAGCTGATGTTGCCCGCTATCTTTGGTGCCTCTATCGCCCAGATCAATTTACTGCTTGATACAGTCATTGCCTCCATGCTGGTCACCGGCAGTATTTCCTGGCTGTACTATTCGGATCGTTTAATGGAGTTTCCCCTGGGGATCCTGGGGGTGGCACTGGCCACTGTGATTTTACCCAGTTTATCCAAACAGCATGTTAATGAATCCCATGAGGAATTTTCGGCCACTCTGGACAAGGCTATCCGCTGGGTGATCTATCTTGGGGTTCCCTCTGCTGTCGGCCTGTTTATGCTGGCGGCTCCCATGATTGCCACACTGTTTGGCAGTGATAAATTTCAGCAGCATGATATTGAAATGTCTGCCATGAGCTTAATGGCCTATAGTTTTGGTCTGCTGGGTTTTATTCTGGTTAAGGTACTGCTGCCAGGGTTTTATTCCCGCCAGGATACCACTACGCCGGTAAAAATAGGTGTTAAGGCTCTGGTTATTAATATGGTCTTTAATGTCCTTATCGTGGTTCCGTGGTTTATGCTGGATTATCCCGGTGCCCATGCCGGACTAGCCATTGCGACCTCTGTTTCAGCTTTCAGCAATGCCTTTATGCTATACCGCTGGCTGCGCAAACATGGAGCCTATCAGCCGCAGCCGGGCTGGGGTAAAGTGGCTTTACAGGTATTTTTTGCCAATGCCGCCATGCTGGGGGTATTATGGATTCTGCATTCCGATCTGCAGCAGTGGTTAAACTGGTCATTAAGTGAACGCATTATGCAATTGCTTATGACTATCGCAATAGCGATGGTCGTGTATTTTGTCAGCCTGTTTATTCTCGGCGTCCGTAAACGAACTTTTCTTCCCGCACGTTAAAAATATATCTTAGTTAAGTCTTTCAGATAATCTTTGAACAATATCACGCTGTTCGTGAATAACTCCGATAATTAATGGCTCGGTGTTTTTTTCAAACAGATAAAATATAAAGTGGTAACGGTATTTTGTTACGTATAACTCAGGAAAGCGTTTTGAAAAAGATTTCTTGATTACCTGATGCTTACCAATTTCAATAAAACGCTTTTTAAGTCCGTCCCGATATTGGTAAAAAAGGTTTTTTCCCCAATTGTTAAGGGTGTAACGGGCAATTTCCTGCAAATCCTGTTCTGCATCAAGAGAAAGCTTATAGCTTAATTCCATTTTTTTTGTGTCTTCTTTTACTCGTTTTCTTTTAATACATCATCAAAAATATTATCTACTGTTTTTGATGATATTTGGCCTTCTTTCCCTGCTGCAATTCTTGGCGCCAGAAAGTGTTCCAGTTCCTGTAATGATGCCTGTTCTGTCAGATCAGGTAAGGTCCTTTTTAAAACATAATCTTTAATACTTTCACCCTTAAGAGCAGCCGCGGCTTTTAGGCGTTTATGTTGTTCCGGGGTGATTTCAATGGATAATCTCATTGTTCATTTCTCCTTTACCGATAGTAAGAGCATATACATAAAACAACAAATGTTCAAATTGTTGTTAATTTGTTTAAAAGAGAAGCATGTTCTCATCCATACTTGAAAAATTCCTTTTAAAAAATTAAACTTAGCTAAGTTTAGCTAATCATA
>JALTKC010000096.1 GCA_027076245.1 Gammaproteobacteria bacterium | reverse complement strand
CCGTATTCCCGGTTCCGATCATAAAGATGTCCACAGTGCCGTAGAACTGCTGCGCAAAATCGGCAGTGTGCGGGATGACGCAAAGGCAGAAAAAGAGCTGGGCTTTAAAGTCCCTCGCTCTGCGGTGGTGATCGGCGGCGGTAATGTGGCTATGGATATTGGCCGTTCCCTGGCACGCTATCAAAAACAGCAGTATGGTGAGGTTAATATGACCATTACTGCCATTGATGCCATGGAAAATTTCCCGGCTGATGATGTAGAAATCAAGGAAGCACTGGAAGAAGGCATTACTATTATCCCATCCCGAGGCCCACAGGAAGTCATGCTGGAAAACGGCAAAATAAAAGGTTTAAGAACCTGGAAAGTCATCTCCGTGTTCGATGATGACGGCCGTTTCGCTCCCCAGTACGATGAGTCCGACGAACAGCTATTTGAAGCCGAAATGGTAATAGAAGCCATTGGCCAGATGGCCGAAACCGATCTGCTGGGCGAAGACCTGACAGAACAACTGGAATGGCAACGCGGCAGAATCAAGGTCACCGAAGACGGCGCTACCTCAGTTGACTGGCTATGGTCAGCGGGGGATTGTGTTAACGGGCCGGATGTGGTGCATGCGGTTGCGGACGGGCATCGGGTGGCGGAGAGTATAAATAAAGCGCTGAGCGCTGAGCGCTGAGAAAGATCAAGAGCGAGGTTTTTTGTGCTTGTATTGTTATGTAGTAAGGTTAAACTTTTCTCAACGCTCAACGCTCAACGCTCAACGCTCAACGCTCAACGCTAAAAATTTAGGTTAAAACTATGACAAACACACCCACAGGTAAAGACAAACTCAGTTCCTGTTCAACGCTGCAGGACGTTCTAAAAGTGGCTACGGAGTTTGAACGGACGGCCAGGGATTTTTATGCGGATCTGGCGCCTAAGGTCAGTAAGCGTATTCGTTATCTGGTGGAGGAACTGGTGGTGGAAGAGCAGGCGCATTATGATCTGTTTACCAAACTGGCTAATGATCCGGAAGTTGAACAGCAGATTAAACGGGAAATCAGTCTGCCGCCCAGTAATAAACGTTTTTCTGACTGTATCCAGCTGCCGGATCTGGGGGATAATCCGGATGATCAAAGTATTTTACAATATGCTTTGGGAAGGGAGCAGGCGGCTATGGATCAATACCATGCTCTGGCCGAAAGTGCGCCGGAAGGCCCCTTAAAAGATGTTTTTACCTTCCTTGCCCAGGAAGAAACCGAACATAAAAATGAGCTGGAAAAAATTTATTATGAAGTGGTGCATAGCGGCGGGGTGTAATTTCTGAAACTTTATGTCTTTGTTCAAACAGCTCAAATCATTTTTTATATCCGGCAGAAAGCGCCGTTATTCAGCTTCCAGTCCGTTTGACTCTGGACGCTCAATAAACCGCTATACGGAACATTCTTTATACTGGCCTGATACGACTTTGTATCAGGAGCTGGAACAAAGCTATTATCAGTACTTCATTGGGGTTAATACCCTGATGGAACTGGAATTGAATGACTTTGAACAGGATGTCTTACAGCGACTTGAAAATATTTTTCAGCAAAATTCTCAGGCCCTGGCTGAACAGATCCCGCGTCTCCCCGATATTACCCCTAAACTGTTACACCTGTTAAGAACCCGTGATTTCCACTGGAAAGATATTGCCGCTTTAATTTTGCGCGACCCCGTATTATTGCTTGAAGTACTAAAGCTGGCCAATAGCTCCCGTTTTAATTTGCAGGCCAGTGAAGACAAGCTGGAGCATGTTCTGGTTCAGTTGGGGGTTCTTGAAGTTAAAAAAGTGGTTATGAAAACCGCATTAAAACCCATTATGTTAATTGAAAGTGGCTATTTTCTTAAACATTCAGGCTGTAAAATCTGGGAACATTCTGTGAAAACGGCTTCAGCCTGTCAATTAATAGCCCAGAAGCAAAAGCAGGAACCTTTTGATGCTTATCTGACGGGGTTGTTGCATAACCTGGGTATGACTATTGTTGTACAGACAATGAATTCGGTTCAGGACCTGAGAGACGCACCCCGGTCGCTGCTTTTTAAAGGCCGTCTGCTTAAACTGTCTAAAAGACTGTCAGTATTGATTGCTCAAAACTGGGGACTGCAGCAACCGATTGTTCAGGCTATTTTTGAACAGACAGATGAATTTACCGAGCATAAATCGGTACTGGGACAGATACTCTATCAGGCCAATACTGTCTGTATGCAGCATACCCTTGAATCTGTCGGGCGTTGGCCATCTGCAGGTAATTCTGAAACAACAGCACAGATGGCTTATAATCGGTTAAAGCCGGAACTGGATGCTTTAACAGCTAACTAGTGTCCATCCGTTTATTAATAAGGTATCTTAAACCTGGGAGTGCGGGCATCTTGCCCGCATTAGAAATAACGTACAAATCGGCTTGTTGACGTGGGCAGGATGCCCGCGCTCCCAGGAAGCTGCTTTGCATTTAAGTACATCTTTTTATGAAGAACCGAAAAAATAAATAACCCCAATAAACGGATGGGCACTAACTAAAGTTTTTGCATTAATAAACAAACAGGCGGCAATATGAACTTAGGACTGGAACTGGCATTAACAGGAATGAGCACGGTTTTTTCATTTCTGATTTTACTTATTTTTGTGACCAGCATTATGTCACATCTGGTAAAACGTTTTGAAGAACAGCCTCGCTCTGAGCCTGGCAAACCCAACTTTCAGCCATCAGAAACAGGGGCGAAAAGGGCAGACAAAACTGCAATGCCGGCAGAATTATTAACTACAATTGTGGCGGCAGCTATTCATAAACACCGCTCCAGAAACAGGAAATAGTATGTCAGAACCCGTACAACATAATACACCTGAGCAGCCGTTAGGTATTACTGAACTGGTTTTTCGGGATGCCCATCAGTCGTTACTGGCGACCCGTATGCGTCTGGATGATATGTTGCCTATTGCTGAACAACTGGATGAAATAGGTTACTGGTCAATAGAATCATGGGGTGGGGCGACCTTTGATGCCTGTATCCGTTATCTGGGGGAAGATCCCTGGGAGCGTATCAGAAAAATAAAAGAAGTCATGCCCAATACCCCTCAACAGATGTTATTCAGGGGCCAGAATATTCTGGGTTATCGTCACTATGCGGACGATGTGGTCGAAAAATTTGTGGAGCGGGCCGCCGTTAACGGTATTGATGTGTTCCGGGTCTTTGATGCCATGAATGATCCGCGAAACTTTACCACAGCTATTAAATCCGTCGTGGCTCTGGGTAAACATGCTCAGGCGGCTATGTCCTATACCACTAGTGAGGTGCATACCATTGAGCTGTGGCTGGATCTGGCACAGCGTTTACAGGATATGGGGGCTCATTCCATCTGTATTAAGGATATGGCTGGTCTTTTGAAGCCTTATACGGCTTATGAACTGGTTTCTGGCCTGAAAAAAGTACTGGACATTCCGGTACATCTGCATTGCCATGCCACGACTGGATTATCCACGGCCAGTATTATTAAGGCTATTGAAGCCGGAGTGGATAATGTGGATACTTCCATATCGTCCATGAGTGCGACTTACGGGCACTCTGCTACTGAATCTGTGGTGGCTATTATGCAGGATCAGCCTGGTGACACGGGCCTGGACCTGCTTAAACTGGAAAAAATTGCGGCTTATTTCCGGGATGTCAGGAAAAAGTATCATCGTTTTGAAGGTTCATTAAAAGGGATTGATTCCAGAATCCTGGTAGCCCAGGTGCCCGGCGGTATGTTGACTAATATGGAAAACCAGCTCAGAGAGCAGGGTGCTGCAGACAAACTGGATCAAGTGCTGGAAGAAATTCCAAAAGTACGAGAGGATCTGGGGTTTATCCCTCTGGTGACACCCACCTCTCAAATTGTGGGCACCCAGGCGGTTATTAATGTTCTGTCCGGTGAGTCCTATAAAACCATTACCCGGGAAACCGCAGGCGTGCTTAAAGGCGAATATGGAGCCACTCCGGCACCGGTTAATAAGGCATTACAAGAGCGGGTACTGGAAGGTGAACAGCCTATTACGGTTCGGCCTGCGGATAGGCTACAGCCGGAAGTTGACAAGTTAACCCGGGAATTAAAACAGATTGCCGAGGGCCGGCAGATCAAACTGGCGGTGGAACCGATTGATGACGTACTGACCTATGCCCTGTTCCCGCAGGTCGGTTTAAAGTTTCTTGAAAATCGAGGCAATTCGGCGGCCTTTGAGAAAAAACCGGAGCAGGTGGATGTTCTTCAACAGAACAAGTCATCCTCTGGTAGCCAGGATGATCAGCAAAGCAGTGTTTATACCGTGACCGTGTCGGGGCAAAGTTATGTGGTAGAAGTCTCCGAAGGCGGTGACATTACAGCACCTGTAGCGACCGGATCTTCTACGGTATCAGCTTCACAGGATGTAGCACCCACACAGTCACTATCAGCCGGCGAACTTATTCCAGCACCTTTAAGCGGTAATGTGGTCAGGGTACTGGTTAAGCCGGAACAGTCGGTGCAGGAAGGCGATGTGATCCTGGTGCTGGAAGCCATGAAAATGGAAACTGAACTGCGGGCCGGTAAAGACGGTACTATTCTGGAAATCTGTGCTGCGGAAGGGGATAAGGTCAGTGTCGGGGATGCGCTGTATAAAATCAATTACACGGATAACCCCTCCTGATGGAAAATATTATCCGTATCTGGGAAGGCTCCGGGATTTACAATATCAGTGCGGGACAGGCCGTGATGATCCTGGTGGGGCTGGTATTACTGTTTCTGGCTATTCGTAAAAAATTTGAGCCTTTATTATTATTGCCCATTGGTTTTGGCGCCATTCTGTCTAATATACCCGGTGCCGGGATGTCTGAACCTGCGGCTCTGCAGGCGTTTAATCAGGCACTCAACTATGAGCAGCGGGTACTGGAAGACTACATAGACGATCTTGGGCTTACACAGCCTCAGGCACAGCAGCTTAAGTTTAAGGATCTGCCGCTGGAGGTTCAACAGGACAGCAGTATTAAATCGGCCCAGCTGCTAAATAATATGCATCACCTTCTGGCTCAACCTGTTGCAGAATACTGTCAATCGGGCCGGCTTTGCCATGAGGCATTTTATGCGGTGTACCATGCTGAAAATGAGGGTGATGAAGTTCTGCACCATAAACTGAAATTACTGGCTGCCCAGAACAGCTTCAGTGACGGTATTTTATACCTGTTTTATCTGGTGGGGCTGTCCAGTGGGGTATTTCCATTACTGATTTTTATGGGGGTTGGGGCTATGACCGATTTTGGCCCCTTACTGGCCAACCCCAAAACTCTGCTGCTGGGCGGGGCTGCCCAGTTTGGTATTTTTGCTACTCTGGCCGGAGCCTTAATGCTGGGCTTCAGTGGTGAAGAAGCAGCCTCTATTGCTATTATCGGTGGTGCCGACGGGCCGACGGCCATTTACCTGACCAGTAAATTATCGCCTCATCTGCTCGGTGCTATTGCTGTGGCGGCTTATTCCTATATGGCCCTGGTGCCCATGATTCAGCCGCCAATTATGCGCCTGTTAACCACACAGGAAGAACGTCAGCGCAGTATGTCCCAGTTACGGGAAGTGTCCCAGACTGAAAAAATCATCTTTCCCTTGCTGTTGTTGATTCTGGTGGGGCTAATTCTGCCGGAAGCAGCGCCCCTGCTGGGTATGTTCTGTTTTGGTACCTTAATGCGTGAGAGCGGAGTCGTGGATCGGTTAAGTAATACCACCCAGAATTCTCTGATTAATATAGTGACTATTTTTCTGGGACTGGCAGTGGGTTCAAAACTGCAGGCTGAACAGTTTCTGCAGTGGGATACGCTTAAAATTCTGCTCTTAGGGGTGGCTGCTTTTGCCGTGGGTACCGCCTGTGGTGTGATTATGGCTAAAATAATGCATCGTTTCACTAAAGAAAATATTAATCCTCTGATTGGCTCGGCTGGTGTCTCTGCTGTACCCATGGCGGCCAGAGTATCCAATAAAGTCGGGATGGAAGCTAACCCCCATAACTTTCTGCTGATGCATGCCATGGGGCCGAATGTGGCCGGGGTAATTGGTTCAACAGTGGCCGCCGGCGTGTTATTAAAATACTTTGGTGCCTGAGCCAGTTAGCATCTCAATCGTATCGGTATCAATTACTATTGCTCAATAGTATAATTTTCCATACTGCGTATTGCGCTTGTCTTTTGCTTTAATTCTGGATGGATTTTATCAATACAATGAAAAAATATTCCTTATGGTTTTTTTTACTGATTCTGTTAAGCACAGTAAGTGTGTCCCTTTATGCTGTTGATTCTGATGGTATGAATACAACACTGGTGAGTGAAGAAAAAATAAAGGATAAAATTGTTGAAATAAAAGATACCAATGTTCTGGATAATGAAGCAAAAAACAGCTTACTGAGTATCTATAGTAAAACCCTTGATAAACTCGATGCCTTAAAAAACAACCGTTCTCATATGGCGGACTATCAACTGTTAATGAAAACGGCTCCGGCTGAAATAAGAAAATTAAAAAAAGAACAGATCAAAGAAGAACAGAAAGCCGCTAAACCTCTGTTTAAAAAAGGGCAGCTAAACCAGTATAAGCTGCAGGAACTGGAACAAATGCTTAATGCGGAGTCTGCCAACCTGACAGCAGTGCAGACACAGTTTGCTGATTTAAAACAGGCTATAGAACGTGAATCCGGCAGTGCTACAAAAGTACGCAAACAACTGATTGAAGCTAATCATAAGCTGGAATCGCTTCTGGAGGAAAAAAACCAACCGCAAAGAGGCATTTCAGATGAGCAGAAACAGGCCAATAAGTGGTATCTTGAGGTCAGTATAGCCGCTTTGCGTAGTCAGTTAAAAATGTGGGATCAGCAATTATTAAGTTTGCCAATCCGTCTGGACTTACTGGAACAGAAGAAAAAACTCAGTGCATTAAAATTAACACGCATTAAACAAAAACAGGCAGAATTGCAACAGGCAGTGGATGAGAAGCGCAGCAGTGATATTCAGAAAACACAGGATATAACCCGCAGTGAACAGCAACAGGCAGAAGGTCAGCATCCCCTGATCCTTAAACTGGCCAAATCGAACAGCCAGCTCAGCAAGCAGATAAATGAAAAAAATAAGAAATTAAAAGAATATGAGGCAGAAGAAGATAAAAGTGATGCC